>NZ_DAITON010000083.1:0-10540 GCF_036834105.1 Anoxybacillus sp.
TAGGTAGAGGAGAAGCTACTCAAGAAAAAATTATGGAATTGGCTACAGGAGAGTTTGGGGCAAGTGCATAACGATTGGAGGGAATGTAGATGAATAGCCAAGTATCTGTCGTGAGGAAGGAGAAAACATCAGTCAGTTCAAAAGTAAAACTGTTTCATGTACTAAACAAATACGGCATGTTGTTTATCTTAATTGGTTTAATTATTTTAATGTCTATCCTTTCCCCAACATTTTTGACAACAGGAAATCTACTAAACATTGTTCGGCAAATGTCCGTTGTAGGAATTGTTGCAATAGGTGTAACAATGGTCATTATTACGACTGGAATCGATCTGTCATCCGGATCCGTTATCGCCCTAGTTTCTGTTGTCGTGGCGAGTTTTGCTCATCCGGACACCTATCCAGTTTTTATCCCTATTCTCATTGGATTGGGATTAGGGCTTCTTACCGGTGTTATCAATGGAACGATTATTTCCAAAGCAAAAATTGCCCCTTTTATTGTAACTTTAGGAATGATGACGGCGGCAAGGGGAGCAGCGTTACTGTTCAGTGACGGTAGGCCGATAGGAAATTTGTCAGATTCATTTAAATTTATTGGTCAAGGCATGGTATTAGGTGTTCCTGTGCCAATCATCATTTTCGCTCTTGTTGGTGTTGTTTCTTATATTTCATTAAACAAAACGAAATTTGGAAAATATGTGTATGCTATCGGTGGGAATGAACAAGCTGCGCGTATTGCTGGTGTTAACGTCGATAAGTACAAAATTTTCGTTTATGGCTATGCTGGGTTATTATCTGGACTAGCGGGAATTATTTTGACATCTCGTATTGCTTCAGGTCAACCAACAGCTGGTGTCATGTACGAATTGGATGCGATCGCGGCAGCGGTCATCGGTGGTACAAGTCTTGCGGGGGGGATTGGAACAATCGGTGGTACGATCGTTGGAGCGCTTATTATCGGTGTTATGAACAACGGTCTCGATTTAATGAACGTATCCCCATATTGGCAGCAAATCTTAAAAGGGGTCATTATTACGGTGGCGGTGTTTATTGACTCGCGTAAAAATCGGAAATCGTAAGGTGGTAGAATGATGAAAATTGCGTTTAATGAAGCAACGACGTTAAAAAATTCTACATTAAAACGAGATTTAGAGCTTTGTGAAAAATATGGCTATGATTTCATCGAAATTCGCCTTGATAAATTAAAAGAATATTTCATACATCATACAGTAGAAGAGCTAAAAACGTTTTTTGAAAATCACTACATCAAGCCGTATGCGTTTAACGCATTAGAATTTATTACGTTCCGAGATCAAGAAGGATATGAACAACTAAAAAGTGATCTGCAATTTTTATGTGAGGTTGGCGAAGTGATCGATTGCAAAACAATTATCGCTGTTCCAACCTTTGATATCGGAGATTACACGAAAACGAAAATTAAAGAAGAAACGGTTCGAGTTCTGCACGAGCTGGCACAACTCGCAGAGCCATATGGTGTACGGATTGCTTTAGAATTTTGCGGATATCCGAATTGTTCGGTTAACACTTTTGCCCAAGCATACGACATTGTTCGAGAAGTAAATCGACACAACGTTGGCCTTGTGTTAGACTGCTTTCATTTTCATGCTATGAATTCCCGCATCGAAGATTTACGGGCGGCAGACCCAACGAAAATTTTTGTATTTCATATCGATGATTGCGAAGATTTACCTGTTGGCGCATTGCGCGACCATCATCGTGTATGGCCTGGGGACGGTGCGATTGATCTAGAGCAAATTTTGCGCACATTAAAAGATATCGGTTATAACGAAATGGTGTCGATTGAATTGTTTAGACCGGAATACTGGGAATGGGATGCGGAAAAAACGATCCAAGTCGCGAAAGAAAAAACAGAAAAACTAGTAAATCGCTATTTTAAGATTGAGCGAGTTTGACAGGAAGGTGAGGGGCGAAGGATCATGAAAACAATCCGATTAACGACAGCTCAAGCGTTAGTGAAATTTTTAAACGAACAGTATGTCGAGTTTGATGGAAAAGTGCAAAAGTTTGTGAAAGGAATTTTCACAATTTTCGGGCACGGAAACGTACTTGGGCTCGGTCAAGCATTGGAAGAAGATCCCGGTGAATTGGAAGTGTACCAAGGGAGAAACGAACAAGGAATGGCGCACGCGGCGATCGCTTTCGCCAAACAAAAGCACCGAAAGCAAATTATGGCATGCACATCTTCTGTTGGTCCGGGCTCGGCAAATATGGTAACAGCAGCGGCCACTGCTTCGGCTAACAACATTCCTGTTTTATTACTTCCAGGAGATACGTTTGCGACAAGACAACCGGATCCCGTTCTCCAGCAAATCGAACATGTTCACGATTTGACTATTTCAACAAACGATGCTTTTCGTGCCGTCAGTAAATATTGGGATCGTGTCAATCGCCCAGAACAGTTAATGACCGCGATGATTCAGGCGATGCGTGTGTTGACTGACCCTGCAAATACTGGTGCAGTCACGATCGCCCTGCCACAAGATGTGCAAGGAGAAGTATATGACTTTCCAGAATACTTTTTCCAAAAGCGGATCCATCGTATCGAGCGCCGTATCCCGACAGAAGAGGCGATCCGAGATGCTATAGAGTTAATTAAAAGAAAGAAAAAGCCGATCATCATTTGCGGCGGCGGTGTCCGTTATTCGGAGGCAGCGGAGGCGTTAAAGCGGTTTTCGGAAAAGTTTCATATTCCGTATGGAGAAACGCAAGCAGGTAAGAGTGCCATCGAAAGCACTCATGCTTATAATCTCGGAGGAATTGGCGTAACAGGGAATCTTGCGGCTAACTCAGTAGCGAAAGAAGCGGATCTTGTGATCGGGATTGGTACACGATATACAGATTTCACAACAAGTTCTAAACAGTTATTTCAATGTCCAGATGTGGAGTTTTTAAACATCAATATTTCTGAATTTCACGCATATAAGATGGATGCTGTGAAAGTTGTGGCTGATGCAAAATTGGCGATCCTTTCGCTCGAGCGAGAATTAGAAAAAATCGGTTACCGTTCCGGGTACACAAATGAAATCGAAATCGCTAAAAAAGCATGGCAGAAAGAATTGAACCGTTTATATCACGTGCGATACCAAGAATCGAGTTTCATACCGGAAGTTTCTGGTCATCTCGATGAAGTGCTTCCAGAGTTTGTGGAATCTTTTCAGTCACGTTTAACACAAACAGAAGTGATTGGTGTCATTAATGAATTTATTGATGAAGATGCGATTGTAATTGGTGCTGCAGGCAGCTTACCGGGGGATTTACAGCGGATGTGGGTGTCACGTAAACCGAATACGTATCATATGGAATACGGGTATTCGTGCATGGGGTATGAAATTTCCGGGGCACTTGGGGTGAAGATGGCTGAACCGGATAAGGAAGTATATGCGATGGTTGGCGATGGCAGCTATCTCATGCTTCATTCTGAACTTGTGACGAGCATCCAAGAACGAAAGAAAATTAATGTGCTTCTTTTTGATAACGCCGGCTTTGGATGCATTAATAATTTGCAAATGGGTAACGGAATGGATAGCTTCGCTACAGAATTCCGTTATCGAAACGAGGAAACAGGGCGCTTAGATGGCAGCCTGATCCGTATTGATTTTGCGCAAAGCGCTGCTGGCTACGGGGTGAAAACATACAGAGTTCATACGCTCGAACAGCTAAAAGAAGCATTGGAAGATACGAAACAACAAACGGTATCGACATTAATTGACATCAAAGTACTCCCGAAAACGATGACACACGATTATGAATCGTGGTGGCACGTTGGAGTGGCCGAGGCTTCTTGCAATCCGAACATCATAGAAGCATATAGGAAAAAAGAAGAACGATTGAAAAAGGCTCGCAAATATTGATATAAAAATCGAGGTGGATCATATGACAGTTAGTCAGACCAATCCTTTTCAAATCGGTATTGCGCCGATTAGTTGGGTGAATGATGATATTCCCGGCCTTGGCGACCATTATACACAAGATCAAGTGCTAGCCGAGATGGCTTCGCTCGGCTATATTGCGACGGAAATGGGGCGACTCTTTTCCAAAGATCCGTCGTCCTTAAAAGCAAAGCTGGAGCAATACGGCATTCGGCTTGCCAGCAAATTTGTCAGCGTACTATTTTCGGATGAAAGCCGGCTTGAACAGGAACTTCAATCGTTTGAGCAATGGGTGAAATATTTATATGAAATGGGGTGCGAGTATGTCATCGTCTGCGAAATGGGCGGATCGATGCATTGGGATCCTCGCCGTTCTCCTGATGATAAAACCATTCAAAGATTAACAGAGAAGGAATGGAAGTCACTCGTAAACGGATTGCATCAAGCGGCAAAATTATGCGAACGATACGGCATGAAACTTGTGTACCATTTCCATGCAGGTACAGTAGTGGAAACAGCAGAAGAAATTGATCGTTTAATGGATTTAACAGATCCGAATCTTGTCCATTTGTTATATGATACAGGCCATGCATTATATGGAGGATATGATCCGCTAGAACTTTTAATGAAATACGAAAATCGCATTCAATACGTTCATTTAAAAGATGTTCGGCGCGATGTGCTTGAACAAGTACGGAAAGAACATCTCGATTTTCGCAGTGCAGTGTTGCGAGGAATGTTTACCGTACCGGGAGATGGATGCATTGATTTTGTGCCGATTTTTAAAAAGTTGATCGAAAAACAGTATGACGGCTGGATGATTGTTGAAGCGGAACAAGATCCAGCGGTTGCTCATCCGTACACGTATGCCAAAATGGCAAAGGAGTATATTGATGCGACCATCCAAGCGGTGATGGCAGCGAAACAACGATAAAGGAGTGGGATTGGTGAGTCGTTTGATCGTTCCAAGTCAACAGCCGGATCATGAAGGGAACGTGCTGCGTGTAACTCCGGAGTCGGCTGGATGGGGGTATGTCGGCTTTGAAGTATATGTCCTCCGTAAAGGACAGACGTTGCGAAAAGAAACCGGAAACGAAGAAGCATGCCTCGTTCTATTAAGCGGAAAAGCAACCGTTTCTACGAAGCAAGCACGATGGAAACATATTGGTGAACGTATGAATGTATTTGAAAAAACACCGCCATATTCGGTATATGTTCCATCCGATGATTTTTACGAGGTCGCAGCCATAACGGATCTCGAGTTAGCTGTTTGTTTGGCGCCGGGCAAAGGCACGTATCCGTCTCGGTTAATTGCTCCAAAAGATGTTGGGATAGAAATGAGAGGCGCAGGTAATATCGAACGAAAGATCCATAACATCTTGCCGGAGCAACAGCCGGCAGATAGTTTGCTAGTCGTAGAAGTATTTACACCGGAAGGAAATTGGTCGAGTTATCCTCCACATAAGCACGATCAAGACAATTTACCTTATGAGTCATATTTGGAAGAAACATATTACCATAAAATCAACCCTGACTACGGGTTTGCGGTGCAAAGAGTATATACCAATGATCGTTCGTTAGATGAAACAATGATCGTAAAAAATAGCGATGTTGTATTAGTGCCGAAAGGATATCACCCTGTTTCGGCACCGCCCGGATATGAGGTGTATTATTTAAATGTTATGGCGGGGCCGACTCGAACATGGAAATTTCATAATGACCCGGATCATGAATGGGTCATGGAAAGTAAACTAGCAACCAAACAATCATAGAGAGGAGAGGAGGGGATGTCATGAATCGTTTACGATTTGATGCTCAAAAACCGCTCGACTTTATTGCAATTGGTCGATTGTGCATCGATTTAAACGCGAATGAAATCAATCGTCCAATGGAAGAAACGGTGACATTTACGAAATATGTCGGCGGTTCCCCCGCCAATATTACGATCGGGATGTCCCGTTTAGGAATGAAAACAGGGTTTATCGGTCGGGTGGCAGATGACCAGATGGGGCGGTTTATCGTCAACTATTTGAAAAAAAATAATATCGATACATCAAACGTTGTTACCGACCAGTCCGGAAGTGTGACAGGGCTTGCGTTTACCGAAATCAAAAGCCCAACCGATTGTAGCATTCTTATGTATCGCGACAATGTTGCGGATTTGAAGCTAGAACCGAAAGATGTCAGAGAAGATTATATGAAGCAAGCAAAAGTTCTTTTAATTTCAGGAACAGCCTTAGCGAAAAGCCCATCACGTGAAGCCATATTTTTGGCATTGGAATACGCTAGAAAACATCATGTTGTCGTGTTCTTTGATCTCGATTACCGACCTTATACATGGAATTCGTCAGAAGAAACAGCCATTTATTACAATCTTGTGGCAGAAAAATGCGATGTGATCATCGGGACACGCGAGGAATTCGATATAATGGAACGATTTGAGAGCCATCGAGGCGATGATGAGAAAACGGCGAAAAAATGGTTTGACTATCAGGCAAAAATTGTCGTTATTAAACATGGGAAAGATGGATCGATTGCTTATACAAAAGAAGGGGAAGCATTCAAAGGACCGATTTTTCCAGCGAACGTTATCAAAACATTTGGTGCAGGAGACTCGTATGCAGCTGGTTTTATTTACGGACTCATGCAAGGCTGGGATATTCCAAAAGCGATGGAATATGGCGCAGCGGCTGCCTCGATCGTGATTTCTAGTCATAGCTCTTCAGAGGCGATGCCAACACTTGAACAAATCGAAAGCTATATTCAAAAATGTAAAAATGGCGAAATGATCATTCGATAGGAGGGAATGATAAAATGGCAACAACAGCTGAAATATTAAAAAACTATATCGGAGGGCGCTGGGTGGAAGCGACATCTGAACAAACAGAAATTGTGCCAAACCCGGCGACGGGAGAAATTTTAGCGTACGTTCCGATTTCTAGTCGGGAGGATGTTCAAGAAGCAGTAAAAGCGGCAAAAGAAGCATTTAAAACGTGGAGCAAAACACCAGTGCCGCGTCGTGCTCGTATTTTGTTTAAATACCAACAATTGCTTGTTGAGCATTGGGAAGAACTGGCTCGCCTCGTAACACTGGAGAACGGGAAAAGCTACAACGAAGCATACGGGGAGGTTCAGCGCGGGATCGAATGTGTTGAATTTGCCGCCGGGGCGCCAACATTAATGATGGGCAAGCAACTCCCGGATATCGCGACTGGCATTGAATCCGGCATGTATCGCTATCCGATTGGGGTTGTTGGGGGGATCACGCCGTTCAATTTTCCGATGATGGTGCCTTGTTGGATGTTCCCGTTAGCGATTGCTTGCGGCAATACATTTGTTTTAAAACCATCGGAACGCACACCGATGTTAGCCAACCGATTAGCAGAACTCTTTAAAGAAGCAGGTCTTCCCGACGGTGTATTAAATATCGTACATGGAGCGCACGATGTCGTAAATGGACTATTAGAGCATCCGGATGTTAAAGCGATTTCGTTTGTTGGTTCGCAACCGGTTGGTGAGTACGTGTATAAAACAGCAGCTGCTCACGGAAAACGGGTGCAGGCGTTAACAGGGGCGAAAAATCATTCTATTGTGATGCCGGACGCAAATTTAGACCTTGCCGTTCGCGAAATCATCAACGCAGCGTTCGGCTCTGCCGGAGAACGATGCATGGCGACTTCTGTTGTTGTCGCGGTCGGGGATATTGCCGAAACATTGGTGAAAAAGTTAGTAGACGCAGCTAATGACATTAAGATTGGCAACGGCTTAGAGGAAGGGATATTTCTCGGACCAGTCATTCGCGACTCTCATAAAGAGAGAACGGTCAAATACATTGAAATCGGTGAAAAAGAAGGTGCTCTATTAGTACGTGATGGGCGGAAAGATGTTGAGACCATGGAAAACGGCTATTTTGTCGGTCCGACAATTTTTGACGGTGTCAAACCAGATATGACGATTTGGAAAGATGAAATTTTTGCACCGGTATTGTCCATCGTCCGTGTCGATACGCTAGATGAAGCGATTGAGGTAGCGAATCATTCTCCATTCGCTAACGGTGCTTGCATTTATACGAGAGATGGGGGAAATGTTCGCAAATTCCGTGAAGAAATCGATGCGGGTATGTTGGGTGTGAACTTAGGTGTACCAGCACCGATGGCATTTTTCCCATTTTCAGGTTGGAAAAATTCGTTCTATGGCGACCTTCATGCGAATGGTACGGATGGAGTTGAGTTTTATACACGTAAAAAAATGATTACTGCTCGTTGGTGAACGTATCGAGTATCAAGCAATGAACGCTTGATACTCTTTCCTTATTATTTTTGAAAGGGGAATGCGTATGTCATTAGTATGTACAACAGATATGCTACAACACGCTTTGAATGAAGGCTATGCAATCGGTCACTTCAATATTAATAATTTAGAATTTGCGCAAGCTATTCTTCAAGCAGCCGAGGAGGAGCAATCTCCTGTCATTCTTGCGGTAAGTCCGGGCTATCTCCCACATTTAGGAGGGTTTCATCTCGCTGCAACGATGGTGAAAGCACTCATCAAAGAATATAGCATTACGGTTCCGGTCGCTCTTCATTTAGATCACGGAACATCATATGAGCAATGTCTTCAGGCAATGTATGCCGGATTTACGTCAGTGATGATTGATGCCTCCCATTACCCTCTTGATGTAAACATTGCTCAAACGAAGAAGGTGGTTGAAGCAGCCCATGCACTAGGTGTTTCCGTCGAAGCGGAAGTAGGGAGGATCGGTGGACAAGAAGATGACCTGGTCGTTGATGATGCAGAGGCGATGTATGCGATTCCAGAAGAATGTGTGCGCCTTGTCTGCGAAACCGGTGTCGATTTTCTTGCGCCGGCATTAGGATCTGTTCACGGACCGTATAAAGGAGAACCTAAACTAGGATTTTCACAAATGAAAGAAATTCAATTATTGACTGGTGTGCCTCTTGTCCTGCACGGTGGCACCGGTATTCCATCTGCCGATATTCGTCGTGCCATTTCTTGTGGTACAGCGAAAATTAACGTCAATACGGAAAATCAATCGGCGTTTACGAAGGCGATTCGCCGTGTGCTAGAAGAAAACACAACATTGTATGATCCAAGAAAATATTTAGGGGTGGCACGAGAAGCGGTGAAAGATACTGTAAAACAGAAGATGAGGGAATTTGGTTCATCAGAAAAGGCAGGAAAAGTCCGTGATTATGTTCGAATTAAGACAATGATTTAGTGGGCAAGGAATGAATTGTATGGGGAAGTATTTAAAGAAAAAAACGTTCACTATTCGGCAAAAAGTATGGATTACTTTTGTGGCCATAGGGATGCTATTTGTTTTAATGGTGGGTACCTTCTATTACTATTTAACAGTCATTAATCGTTCCTATGATGAATTTCTTCAACGGAGAATGGTGATATTACGCAATACAGATCATATTCAATTACAAGCAATTGAACAAATTAATAAACTACAAGCTTTTTTAATCTCTGGAAATCAAAATTTTATTGCAGATATGAAAAAATCTAATCAACAACTAGCAATTGTCTTACAAAACACGAAAAGCCTAGTAGAAACGAAAGAAGAACAAAACTACATTTGGAAATTACAAATATTGAATAAAAATTTTTTAACTGTCACAGAACAGGTCGTTAAATATAGGGATGATGAGGCGTCCATTCAATTAATCGCTTCGTTTGCTGATATGTTTAATCAATTTGCAAACAACATGAAGTTACAGTCTCAAAAGCTCGCCGATCTTGAACAGCAGCTGTTAGAAAAGCAAGTCGCGCAAAATGGTCGTCTTTTTATTCAGATCGTTTCTATCTTGTTTCTTGTTTTCCTCTTTGTTGTATGTCTTTTGCTATTAATTGGCTGGATCGTGTCGAAAAGAATGGTTGAGCCGATAGTCATGATATCCCAAGCTGCCCGCAACATATCTTTTGGTGATTTAACGGTAGACTCAATCTCTATTCATAATAAAGATGAAATTGGAGAGTTAGCGCAGTCCTTTAATATGATGAAAGCGAATCTTCATCAACTTATTCAAGAGGTGAAGGGGGAAGCGGAACAAGTCGTAGTATGTTCTCAACAATTAACTGCCACAGCCGAGCAAACGAAAACATCCACCGAACAAATTGCTGCTACGATGCAAGAAGTATCAGCAGGTGTTAATAACCAAGTGGAAACGATTGGATACACTTTCCGAACGGTGCAAGAAGTGGCTTTCTCTGCTCAACAAATTGCAGAACGTACTCATATCGTTTCTTCTAAATCAGTGGAGGCTTCAGAAAAATCAGCAGAGGGAAGAAAAATGATGGAAAAGCTCGTTCAACAAATGACGTTAATGAGTCAGACGGTAAATGAACTGTCCAATGTGGTGAAAGAGCTTGGAATCCATTCAAAAGAAATTACGCACATCATGGAAGTGATTACGGAACTCTCTGAGCAAACGCATCTGTTAGCATTAAATGCGACGATTGAGGCAGCGAGGGCAGGAGAGCATGGACGTGGATTTGCGGTTGTGGCAAATGCTGTCCGTAAGCTAGCAGAACAATCGGCACAGTCGGCTCAACAGGTTTTTCTCCTAGTCAGTAAAGTCCAACAAGAAACAGATAATGTTATT
>NZ_DAITON010000084.1:0-10281 GCF_036834105.1 Anoxybacillus sp.
AGGAGGAACTGTTTTGGCTATTTTACCGATTGTGACTTATCCAGCACCTATTTTAGAAACCGTTTGTCAGCCGGTCACCGTATTTGACCGAAAGCTAACTAAGCTACTAAACGATATGTACGATACGATGATGGCGGCCGATGGGGTCGGCTTAGCTGCTCCGCAAATCGGCATCGATCAACAAATTGCAATCGTTGACGTCGGTGACCGTCACGGGCGCATCGAATTAATCAATCCTATCATCGTTGCACAGAGCGGCGAACAAATCGGGCCAGAAGGATGTTTAAGTTTTCCAGGACTATTTGGGGAAGTGAAGCGTTTTCAATACGTAAAAGTACGTGCGCAAAACCGCCGTGGGCGCCCGTTTGAAATTGAAGCGACCGGTTTTTTAGCGCGCGCGTTACAACATGAAATTGACCATTTGCACGGCATCTTATTTACGTCAAAAGTTATTCGCTATTATGAAGAAGGAGAGATCGACGGATGAACATCGTATTTATGGGCACGCCCGATTTTGCTGTCCCCGTTTTAGAGCAGCTCGTGGAAGATGGCTACAACGTCGTTGGCGTCGTGACGCAGCCCGACAAACCGAAAGGGAGGAAACAACAGTTGACGCCACCTCCTGTGAAAGTGACAGCACAATCATACGGCATTCCTGTATTGCAGCCGACAAAAATTCGCGAACGCGAACAATACGAGCAAGTGCTCGCCTTGCAACCGGATCTTATCGTAACGGCGGCATTTGGACAAATTTTACCGAAGCCGCTCCTTGACGCGCCAAAGTACGGCTGCATTAACGTTCATGCGTCGCTTTTGCCAGAGCTGCGCGGAGGGGCACCGATTCATTATGCCATTTTGCAAGGGAAAGAAAAAACGGGTATTACAATTATGTATATGGTTGAAAAACTAGATGCAGGCGACATATTGACGCAAGTGGAAGTGCCGATTGACGAACGCGATACGGTCGGGACGTTGCACGATAAGCTGAGCGAAGCTGGGGCGAAACTGCTTTCTGAGACGATTCCGAAATTGCTTCGCGGTGACATTACACCGATCAAGCAAGACGACGCCAAAGCGACGTTTGCGTACAACATTAAACCAGAACAAGAACGAATTGATTGGGAAAAAGATGGGGAAGACATTTACAACCATATTCGCGGCATGAATCCGTGGCCTGTCGCTTATACGACATATGGTGATGAACGTTGGAAAATTTGGTGGGGAGAAAAAGTGCCAGCTCCTTCCCCAGCAAAACCGGGCACGATGGTCGCCGTTGAGAAAGATGGCATCATCGTTGCGACAGGAAACGGAACAGCGATAAAAATAACCGAGCTGCAACCGGCCGGAAAGCGAAAAATGAGTGCGACTGACTTTTTGCGCGGCACGACGATTGAAATTGGGACAGTATTAGGAGGGGCGAATGAGTAAAAAAAACGTGCGAAACTTAGCATTAGATGTGCTAGTAGATATTGAAAAAAAACGGGCATATAGCCATTTATCATTACATCATACGATTGAAACGAACAAATTATCCCCCCAAGACGTGGCGCTTTTAACAGAATTAGTGTACGGAACAATACAACGTCGCGATACGCTCGATTACTATTTACAACCGTTTATGAAAGGGAAAATTGAACATTGGGTGCGCATGTTGCTACGGATGTCGCTTTATCAAATGATATATTTAGATCGTATTCCTGATCGCGCCGTGTTGTTTGAAGCGGTAGAAATCGCTAAGCGGAGAGGGCATCGCGGCATCGCCTCGCTCGTGAATGGCGTATTGCGCTCCATTCAGCGCCAAGGGGTGCGTTCATTCGATGAAGTGAAAGATGACCTCGAACGTCTCGCCATTGCAACGAGCCATCCGCTTTGGCTCGTACGTCGATGGGTCGAACAGTTCGGCTGGGATGAGACGAAACGCATGTGTGAAACGAACAACTTACCGCCTGAACAAACCGCTCGCGTCAACACGATGCGCGCAACAGTTGAAGAAGTGATCGCTCGCTTAAAACAAGAAGACATTGACGCTGTTCCTTCTTCCGTCGTGCCGGCAGGGATAAAAATGACAAACGGAAACGCTGCGAAAACGAGCGTGTTTCACGAAGGGCTCATTACCATTCAAGATGAAAGTTCGATGCTCGTCGCTTATGCTCTTTCCCCAAATGAGACGGACGTCGTTTTAGATTGTTGCGCCGCGCCGGGTGGAAAAACAACGCATATTGCTGAACGAATGAACGGTCGCGGGCGCGTCGTTGCGTTAGACATTCACGACCATAAAGTAAAACTCATTGAACAGCAGGCAAAACGGCTGCATTTGTCGAATATTGAAGCGAAACAACTCGATAGTCGTCAAGCCTATACGCAATTTCATGCCGAAACGTTTGACCGCATATTAGTCGATGCCCCGTGCTCAGGGCTTGGCGTCATTCGTCGAAAGCCAGAAATTAAATATGCGAAAAACGAAACAGATGTCGCGCAGCTTGCCAACATTCAATTGGACATTTTACGGGCGGTTGCTCCGCTATTAAAACGTGGCGGAACGCTCGTATATAGCACATGCACAGTCGACCGGGAAGAAAATGAACAGGTGATCGCTAAGTTTTTACATGAGCATCCTCAATATGAGCGCGACGAAAAGCTCGCTTCCCGTCTCCCGTCATCGGTTGCACCATATGTGCATGACGGCATGTTGCAATTGCTTCCACATTACGTATGTAGCGACGGATTTTTTATCGCAACATTGAAAAGAAAGGTGAAATGATATGAAACCATCCATTTACTCGATGCGTTTAGAAGACTTGCAAAGTTGGGTGGAACAGCAAGGAGAAAAGCCGTTTCGCGCCACGCAAATATTTGAATGGCTATACCAAAAACGAGTTGCGTCATTTGACGAGATGACGAACATTCCAAAAACGTTACGCGAACGGCTAAATGAGCATTTTGTCATCACGACGCTGAACACGCTCGTGCAGCAAACGTCAAAAGACGGCACGATGAAGTTTTTATTTGAACTTCACGACGGCTATTCGATCGAAACGGTGCTGATGCGCCATGACTACGGGAATTCCATTTGTGTCACGACCCAAGTTGGTTGCCGAATCGGCTGTACGTTTTGTGCTTCGACGTTAGGCGGATTAAAACGAAATTTACAAGCGGGTGAAATTGTTGCGCAAGTCGTCAAAGTACAAAAAGCGCTTGATGAAACGAATGAGCGCGTCAGCAGCATCGTCGTGATGGGCATTGGCGAGCCGTTCGACAACTATGATGAACTGATGAAGTTTTTAAAAATTGTCAACCATCCGAAAGGGCTGCATATCGGCGCGCGTCATATTACGGTTTCAACGAGCGGCATTATTCCGAAAATTTATCAATTTGCCGATGAAAATATGCAAATTAACTTTGCGATTTCATTGCATGCGCCAAATACAGAATTGCGCACGAAGCTTATGCCAATTAACCGCGCCTATAAATTGCCAGAATTAATGGAAGCGGTACGTTATTACATCGAAAAAACAGGGCGGCGCGTCACGTTTGAATACGGTTTATTTGGCGGAGTAAACGACCAAATTGAACATGCAGAAGAGCTAGCGAAGCTAATTAAAGGATTAAAATGCCATGTGAATTTAATTCCGGTGAACTATGTGCCGGAACGCAATTACGTTCGCACGCCGCGCGAGCAAATTTTTGCGTTTGAAAAGACGTTGAAAAAGCATGGCATTAACGTCACGATTCGCCGTGAACAAGGGCATGACATTGATGCGGCGTGCGGGCAGCTAAGAGCGAAGGAGCGGAAAGAAGAAACGAAAGCGTAAACGGGATACACATACAGAAGGGAGGAAGCGATACTCGTGTGAGTGTCGTGCATGTATGAAGGCGGTTTTTCAGACGGATATCGGTAAAATGAGGTCGCATAACGAAGATAACGGCGGCGTGTTTATGAATAAAGCTGGAAATTATTTAGCTGTTGTCGCCGATGGGATGGGTGGTCACCGTGCTGGCGATGTAGCGAGTGAAATGACGATGACGCAATTAAAACAGTTTTGGGAAGAGACGGAAGAAATCGCATCCCCTCAGCAAGCGGAAGCGTGGTTAAAAGAACACGTCACGAAAGTAAACGAATCGCTATTTTTTCACTCCCAAACGAACGATCATTGCCAAGGCATGGGCACAACGATTGTGGCAGCCATTTGCACGAAACAATTTGCAACGATCGGGCATATTGGAGATAGCCGGTGCTACGTATTAAATGCGAACGGGTTTCAACAAATGACAGAAGATCATTCCCTTGTCAATGAGCTCGTCAAAAGCGGACAACTATCGAAAGAAGATGCGGAATATCATCCGCGTAGACATGTTCTATTGCGCGCGCTCGGAACAGAACAGACGATTCAATTGGACGTAAAAACGGTTTCTGTTGAAGAAGGAGATATGTTGTTGCTTTGTTCTGACGGGCTGTCAAACAAAGTGACTGAACAGACGATGGTCGACTTACTTACGTCCGATCGCTCGCTCGAAGAAAAAGCGCAAGCGCTCATTGATGTGGCAAACGAGCATGGTGGTGAAGATAACATTACGTTAGCGATCGTGCAATTTTTAGATGTGAGTGAAAGTAGGTGATCGCCCGTGCTCATCGGTAAACGATTGAACGATCGGTATAAAGTGTTGCAATTGATCGGCGGCGGCGGGATGGCGAACGTTTACTTAGCGAGGGACATGATTTTAGATCGCGACGTTGCTGTGAAAGTGTTGCGCTTAGATTTTGTTAACGATCATTTATTTATTAAACGTTTTCGTCGTGAAGCGCAAGCGGCGACAAGCTTGAACCATGAAAATATTGTGACCATTTATGACGTCGGAGAAGATGACGGCATTTATTACATGGTGATGGAATATGTGCGTGGTTGCACGTTGAAACAATACATTCAACAGCGTGCTCCTCTATCTGTTCAAGAAGCGTTGCGCATTATGGATGAATTAACAGGAGCGATTGCCCACGCTCATCAAAACGGAGTCATTCATCGCGACATTAAGCCACAAAACATTTTAGTGGCAGAAGACGGAACAATTAAAGTAACGGATTTCGGCATCGCTGTTGCGTTAAGTTCGACGACGATTACGCAGACGAATTCTGTGCTTGGGTCTGTTCATTATTTATCGCCTGAACAAGCGAAAGGCGGCATGGCGACAGAAAAGTCGGATATTTACTCACTCGGCATTGTCATGTTTGAGCTGTTAACAGGTCATTTACCGTTCTCTGGTGAATCTGCTGTAGCAATCGTATTAAAACATTTACAAACTGAGACGCCGTCTGTTCGGCGGTGGAACCCGAACGTTCCGCAAAGCGTAGAAAACATTGTGTTGAAAGCGACAGCAAAAAATCCGTTGCATCGCTACAACAGCGCGCTAGACATGCAACAACATATTCGTACCGCTCTTTTGCCGGAGCGGATGAACGAAGAAAAATTTTCTTTGCCGACGGAAGATGACGATGAAGAGACGAAAGTCATTCCGGTCGTGAAACCGCCGCTATCTCCCGCATCAGAAAAAAAGGAAAACGTGTCGATTCCAAAAGAAAAGCGGCAAAAAAAATGGATGATCGCTTTAACTGTTTTACTTCTTTCGCTCATCGGTATCGGAGTGAGTGCGGTCACATGGATTCCGAACGTGTTTTTCCCGAAAGATGTCACCGTTCCAGATATGACAGACAAAAATTACGACGAAGCGATCGCGGAATTGACGAAGCTAGGATTAAAAATTGAAGAAACGATTGAAGAAGAGCATGATGACATCGCAGCGGGAAACGTCATTCGCACGACCCCGTCGGCCGGGAAAATGGTCAAATTAGGTACAGCGATCACCATTTATAAAAGCATAGGAAAGAAAAAGGTCGAGTTTAAAAATTATATCGGTGAGCAAATAAGCGACGTTGAACCGCAACTGCGCGCCGAAAAGTATTTGCTTATTAGTAAAAAAGAAGTATATAGCGACGAACCGGCAGGAACGATTATCGATCAATTTCCGCTTCCAAATGAAAAAGTTGTACCTGAAGAAACAGAAGTACGCTTTACAGTTAGCCTTGGACCAGAAAAAATTATTTTAAAAGATTTAACAGGGTACACGGAAAAAAGCGTGCGCGATTATGCGGCAGATCAACAGCTGTACGTCATCGTCAAACAGCAATATTCCGACACGGTCGAAAAAGGGCTCGTCATTTCCCAAACGCCGCAAGCGAATGCGAGACTGGAGAAAGGAGCGACCGTTACCGTCGTCATTTCGCTCGGAAAGGAACCGGTGACGACAAAAAAAGTCGTCCAAGAAATCGAGATTCCATACGAGCCTACAGCGAGCGAAGACGGGGAAGCTGTCATTGCCGAATTGTACATTGAAGATGCCAATCGCCAATTTTCTGAACCGTACAAACGATATCGACTAACGAAAACGATGAAAGAGCGCGTCGAGTTCGTTATTCAACAAGGAACGCAAGGACGTTATCGCGTCGTCGTTAACGATACGGTCGTTCGCGAAGGCATTGTACCGTACCCGGAAACACCGTAAAAGGAGGGGAGTTATGGCAGAAGGAAAAATTATTAAAGCACTAAGCGGCTTTTACTACGTATTAAGTGACGGCCAAGTGTATCAATGCCGAGGGCGCGGGGTGTTTCGCAAGCGGAAAGTAACCCCGCTTGTCGGCGATTATGTCGTTTTTCAGGCAGAAAATGAGCGAGAGGGCTACATATTAGATGTGTTTGAGCGGAAAAATGAGCTTGTCCGCCCTCCGATTGCCAATATCGATCAAGCTATTTTAGTGTTCTCGGCCGTTGAGCCAGATTTTAGCCCAGGGTTGTTGGACCGCTTTCTCGTATTAATTGAGTCTAAAGGCATTCGTCCGATTATAGTCGTAAGCAAAATGGATTTAGTGGATGATGAAACGAAGCCGCGTCTGGAACAGTATATTCGTGACTATCGCCAAATTGGATACGATGTATTACAAGTGTCTGTTCAAACGCGCGAAACTGTTGAAGCGCTGTTGCCATATTTTGAAGGGAAAGTATCTGTGTTTGCTGGGCAGTCAGGTGTTGGGAAGTCGTCTTTATTAAATGCATTGCGCCCGGAATTGCAATTGAAAACGGGCGACATTTCCCATCACCTCGGACGCGGAAAACATACGACAAGGCATGTCGAGTTAATCGAAATCGGCGGTGGTTTCGTTGCAGATACACCGGGGTTTAGCGCGCTAGAATTTGATGAGATAGAGCTCGAACAATTGCCGCTTTGTTTTCCAGAGTTTGTTGCGAGAAGCGACGATTGCAAGTTTCGCGGTTGCACGCATACAGCCGAACCGAAATGTGCGGTAAAAGAAGCGCTCGCATCAGGAGACATTCCTCCTTACCGCTACGAACATTACGTTAGCTTTATGGAAGAAATTAAGGAACGAAAGCCGAGGTATTAAATATGATTAAAATTGCGCCATCTATTTTATCTGCCGACTTTGCTAAGCTTGGCGAAGAAATTGTAGACGTCGAGCGCGGAGGAGCCGATTACATTCATGTCGATGTCATGGACGGTCATTTCGTCCCGAACATGACAATTGGACCGCTCATCGTTGAAGCGATCCGCCCTGTAACGAAATTGCCGCTCGACGTTCATTTAATGATTGAACAGCCAGATCGCTATATTCCGACGTTCGCAAAAGCAGGTGCTGACTATTTAACTGTGCACGTTGAAGCTTGTCCGCATTTACATCGCACGATTCATCTTATTAAAGAGCATGGTGTAAAGGCGGGTGTCGCATTAAATCCGCATACGCCGTTGACAATGATTGAACACGTCATGGAAGATGTAGATTTAGTTTTATTTATGACGGTCAATCCAGGATTTGGCGGACAATCGTTTATTCCAGCTGTGTTGCCAAAAATTCGTGCATGCGCAACGCTCGTTCGCGAACGAGGGCTTTCTGCTGAAATTGAAGTAGACGGTGGCATTCACGCCGAAACGGCTAAACTTTGCGTGGAAGCAGGTGCGAACGTTCTCGTTGCGGGATCAGCTATTTATAACCAAGCCGATCGCGCACAGGCGATTCGTACAATTCGTGAGGGTGTGTCATCTTGACACATCCTTCTTTATTAGGAGGTGGGTGAATTGATTATCCATATTGTTGCGGGTGGACCAACGAATGTATTGCCGCATTTGTCTGCATATGATAACGAAGATGTATACTGGATAGGGGTCGATCGCGGCGTCTTGACGTTGCTAGCTGAAGGCATCGTGCCGAGAAAGGCGTTCGGAGATTTTGATTCCATAAGCGAACAAGAGTTGCAACAATTACAAACGCAATTGCCACACATCGACATATGGCCGTCTGAAAAAGATCAAACGGATACAGACATTGCTCTCGATTGGGCGCTTGAACAAGAAGCGGAAAAAATTCGATTGTTTGGAGCGACAGGGGGACGGCTCGACCATTTATTCGGTAACGTTCAACTATTATTTAAGGGAGAAGACGGACAAATTGAGTTAATTGATCGTCAAAATATCGTTACGCTTCATCGCAGCGGAAAACATGTCGTTGCTAAAAAAGATGAATACCGGTATGTTTCATTTATTCCGTTGACCCCGATTCGCGCGTTGACGCTTCGTGGGTTTAAATATCCGCTCGATGCGCACGATGTGCCGCTCGGATCGACATTATGCGTCAGCAACGAACTTATCCATCATTTTGGTACTTTTTCATTTACTGAAGGCATATTAATGATGATAAGAAGCAAGGATGAAAAATAACGCTTCGAGGTACGATTTGTGCGGAGATGAATATAATGGTGGAAGAGTGTGCACAGTAGGGGAGGGAATGATCATGAAATTTTATACGATTAAGTTGCCGAAGTTTTTAGGTGGGATTGTACGGGCGATGTTAAACTCGTTTAAAAAAGGATAAAAGCACCAAATGATTGGTGCTTTTTTCTATTACACACGTTCTACTTTTCCGGATTTTAATGCGCGAGCAGAAACCCAAACGCGCTTTGGCTTTCCGTCAACTAAAATGCGAACTTTTTGAAGGTTTGCTTTCCATGTGCGGCGGCTCGCATTCATTGCGTGAGAACGAGCGTTTCCGAATGATTTTTTCTTACCAGTCACAAAGCATTTTGCCATTTTGTTTCCCTCCTCACTTGCCAAACTACGTGCTCAAAACACTACTATAATTTATCATACATAAAAACGGATTGCAATACTTGCGATCAACTGTTTCAAGAAAATAACCTTGACATCCGTTTTCTGTTTCGGGTAAATATACTATGGGTAGAAGCTTTTAAAAATAAGCCGAGTATAGTACAATGGCGTTAGCTACCTAATAAGAAAGGGGACTTGAGCGATGTCCATTGAATTACAAACGAAATATGGTCGTGTTGAAATTAGCAACGATGTCATTGCAGCAATTGCTGGAGGAGCGGCAGTCGATTGTTACGGCATTGTCGGCATGGCATCAAAAAACCAACTGAAAGACGGAATTGCTGAAATGTTACGTCGCGAAAACTTTGCGAAAGGAATTGTTGTGCGTCAAGAAAACGATGAAGTGCATATTGATTTATACGTCATCGTTAGCTACGGCACGAAAATTTCCGAAGTAGCGCACAACGTACAAACGAAAGTAAAGTATACGCTAGATAAAACGTTAGGCTTATCTGTTCAATCGATCAACATTTACGTTCAAGGGGTTCGTGTCACGAATCCGTAAGTGAGGAGGAAATAGTCGGTGGCAATTACAACATTAGAGGGGAAACGCTTTGCGCAAATGGTGTTGCAAGGCGCGGCACATTTAGCAAACAATGCAAAAACAGTTGACGCATTAAACGTCTTCCCAGTTCCAGACGGAGATACAGGAACGAATATGAACTTGTCGATGACGTCTGGTGCGAAAGAAGTAAAAAATCACGTATCTGACCATATCGGCAAAGTGGCGAGCTCCTTAGCAAAAGGGCTGTTAATGGGCGCGCGCGGAAACTCAGGCGTCATTTTATCCCAATTGTTTCGCGGATTTGCGAAAGCAATTGAGCAAAAAAGCGAAGTCAACAGCAAAGAGTTTGCAGCTGCGCTAGAAGCGGGAGTTCAGACGGCGTATAAAGCTGTCATGAAGCCGGTCGAAGGAACGATTTTAACGGTTGCCAAAGACGCAGCGAAACGGGCTGTTGCTGTTGCAAAAAAAGAAACAAACATCGTTGTCGTGATGGAGGAAACGTTAAAAGAAGCGAAAGCGTCGCTTAAACGTACGCCAGATTTGCTTCCTGT
>NZ_DAITON010000085.1:0-10229 GCF_036834105.1 Anoxybacillus sp.
GGCTGCCGCATTACGATACTTAAATCAACGATATACAATACCAGATAAAGTAGTTGGTTTACTTACAGATATAGGAACAGAGGAATTCGCCCACTTGGAAATGATTGCAACAATGATTTATAAATTAACAAAGGATGCTACACCTGAACAGCTGAAAGAAGCAGGTTTAGGCGAACATTATGTCAATCATGGCTATGCGTTATTTTATCATAACGCAGCGGGATCGCCATGGACAGCAACATACATTCAAGCAAAAAGCGATCCCATCGCTGATTTGTATGAGGATATCGCCGCAGAAGAAAAAGCACGAGCAACGTATCAATGGATTATTGATATGAGTGATGATCCTGATTTGAACGACGGTTTACGCTTTTTACGCGAGCGTGAAATCATTCATGCTCAACGTTTTCGCGAAGCTGTTGAAATATTAAAAGAAGAACGGGACCGAAAGAAAATTTTTTAGCTATTTATGTTCATGATAAAGTTGAATATCGTACGTTTCCTTCATCCATGTAAAAAGAAGATGCCGTTTTTTCCACGTCTCCTCTTGAAGCAATTCGCTACTTTTTTGAATGAATTCACAGCGAAGAGCATGAAAATCTTGTTCTGCTTTTTCGCTCTTTTTTTTATAAAACGAAACAAGCCACCCGAACGAACCCACGAATGCAACAAACCAGAAAATACGTCCATCATCAATCATTGTTCCGATCATTCGTTCTATCGATGTATGATTCGGGATAACAACATGTTGATATATATATAATCCAAATAAAGTAAGCGAAAGCAAAAACAAAATAAATGACCATTTCATTCTTTTTTTCATATCGTCCCATTCTTTTTTATGAGCGATTATGCGCTGTAAAATGACCTTTGTCACTTCATCTAAATCTATCGGGAAAATCATAGCCACCCCTACCGATCGTGTTTTATTACGATTGTATGTCCATCGGTAGGGTGGTATACCTATTTTGCGCCCATATTCGGAATTTTTAACACTTGACCTTTTTGTAACTTTGTGCTCGTTAAATGATTCCATTCTTTAATGAGATCCATCCCTTTTTCATTTCCATAATATTTCATCGCAATGCTATATAACGTTTCGTTTTCTTGTACAGTGTGATACGTAAAGGACGGCTCCGTTTCATCTGACGCATGTTCCTCTTCTTTTCCTTCGTTTTCAAGCGGCTTTCGTTGAGGGGCTTTTTCTTTTTGTTGATCAACATCAACTGTTTCATAGCTTTCGTCATCGATCGTAACCACTTGAATCGGTCGCTTTTCAACTAAGTGATACATACTATAAATCGCGATAGGTAATAGAACGAAGAAAAGAGCGAGAATACGAACGAGTGGATGTTTCATTTTCCATTTTGTTTTTTTCTTTTTGCTATGCACTTGGCTACGTGGTGGCAAATGAAATTCATTGCTCTCTTGTTGATTACTTATATTCTCCATTTTTTTACGTAAATTTTCTGCTTGGTCTTCACGCATCGCTTTTCACCTCTTTCACACGATACCGGATGTGTAACGCCAAAATAAAATCAATGAAAAAGTGAGCAAAAATCGTCACCCATAAGTTGCCCGTCCATTCATATATCAAACCAATCCAAAAGCTTAAACTAACAACCGCAAAAAGAAGAAGCCACTTTCGCCAATAACGAATGTGCAATAAACCAAAAATAACACTCGCCAAAAACAAGCCAGCATGCGTCTGAATGACACCGCGAAACAGCAGCTCTTCACAAAAAGCGATAACAGCAGTCATTATAAAAATGTGTGGAACCGAACGAGAACGAAATAATTTTTCATTAATTCCCCCGTCGTCATACCAATGTTCAGGTGCATAGCGAATCAGTAAAAAGTCGACAAAAAGAACAAGTGCGGCGCAACCTCCACCATATAATAATATTTCCCGTACATCCCATTGCCATATCGCCAAAAATGTGTCTCGTGTAAATAAATATAAGCCTAATGCTAATGCAATAAGAAAAATAAGCGCCTGCGTGATATACAAATGGTATACAATTTCCCGCTCACTTATTTGGTTTGCAATATCTATTTGTTTTTTAATCATCTGCTTTCCACCCTTATCGCAAACATCGAACGAAGCTCTTCACGCCACGGTCGCAGCTGTATATGTTGCGTATGCTGGCCTTCGTCATTGACGTATACATGCGCACCACATCGGTCACAACAACGTTCATTCGTAAGTGGTTGCTGCTCGAAGTATGAGAGAATGGCTCGACGACGGCATGTTTGTTCATCAACCCATCGTTTCATAAATTGACATTTTGCAATTTTTTCTTGTTTTCTTTGTTCCATGCGACGATATAGCTTCCTAGCTAGTACGTGTATATGTTCATGCCCATTCATTTGTTCAAACCAATATAAAACGAGTCTTTGTTGTACGTCTGTTAACCCCGTCTCCTTTTGTCCACTTCGTAAAGCGTGCAGGGCATGTACAATTTGTTCTATAGTTGGAAATTCCATATCAATCATCGCTTGTCCGAGCTGTTCATCCCCTGGCGCGTATAGTAATATGGCGATACTTTCATTTCCATCTCGCCCGGCGCGTCCGACTTCTTGCCAATACGCTTCCGGCTGTGTCGGTAAATGAAAATGTATAACGAAGCGAACATTCGATTTATTAATGCCCATTCCGAAAGCATTTGTACAACAAATAACATCTAGCTGATCGTAAACAAACTGCTGTTGGATGAGAAGACGTTGTTCACCATCCATTCCACCGTGATAATAACTTACACGATGCTTCCCATGTAACATTCGCGCGAGCGTTTCCGCCCATTGACGACTCGACACGTACACAATGCCCGGTTTAGGCAAAGAGGCAATGAGCTCTTTCAACGCCTCGATTTTCTCTTCAACAGTATGGACGTATTGGACGTATAAACAAATATTTGGGCGATCAAGCGGATATATATGCTGTTTTACACGCTTAAGTTTTAACGTCGTTACAATATCTTCAATGACTTGACGTGTAGCTGTTGCCGTTAATGCGAGACAAGGGGGATCGCCAAGCGTCTGCCGAAGAAGACCAAGCTTTAAAAAATCAGGACGAAAATCGTGACCCCATTGCGAAATACAATGCGCCTCATCTACAACAAACAACGAAATATGTATACGCGCTAACGCTTCAATAAGCAAAGGGGACTGTAAAATTTCTGGCGAAGCGTAAATAAAACGGTACGATGGTAATTCGCGCAATGCGTCTTGTTTTTCGCGATAAGAAAGAAAACGGTTGAGCGCCACAACTCGTTTTTCACCACGGTTTCGCAACTGCTGTACTTGATCTTCCATAAGTGACACGAGCGGGGAAATAATTAACACGCTACCTTCTAATATGTAGCCAGGAAGCTGATAACAAAGCGATTTTCCTCCTCCGGTCGGAAGCATAGCAACACAATCCCATCCGTTTAGCACATCTTCAATAATTTCTCTCTGTCCTGTACGAAATGAATCGTAACCGAATCGCTTCTTTAATATATCAAACATCTTCCCTCTCCCATCTTGCCAATGCGAGGCGAATTTCAAAATAAGACGCATCAGGGAGCGCCTCTTTAATCATCCGTAATTTGTTCGTTTGTAATTGACGGGCGTGCTGAATAATACGTGTACGTTTATTTTCTTCCAAAAACGGCGTGATCACAAACGATGGCACATATGTTGCGATTTCTACAATATGATCTTCAATCGTTCCTTTTTTCAGTCGACGCAACTGTGCAATTTGTTCAAGCGAATACCCTTCTTTCAATAATGCCCATGTTTTTTCAGCTGAACTTGTCAATTGTGTGCGCTTTTGTTGCCGCAACGAATATAAGAGTGGGAACTTTTCCTTTTCCTTTTCCGTCATGTCAAGCATATAATGAAGCACATTTTGAAACAATAACAGCACAGTAACATCTTCTTCTTCAATAGCGTAAGCAATTTGTTCGTTCGTCCAGCCGATGCGAGCATGAGTCGTCAGACGCCAAACAAAGATGTTAGCCTCTTTTTCTTCAACACCGCTCAGCAGTTCGTTCATTTCATGATATAGTAACCGAGCCGTCGTCGGTATATGTTTATGTTGAAACAGCCATCGTTTAACAAACAATTGAGTGGACTCATCTCGATGAACAGGCTCAAAAGAAGTGCGATGAACGATGTTAGCGATTGCCTGAACGAGCAAAGAAAGTCTTTTCCAAAACGATGATGATTCATTCATATGTTTCCAGCCATCGACATAAGAAGGAAGAACAAAATGTCTAATTTCCTCTTTCCCAGTTGGCGTTATGCGATATATATGCTCCCCCGTTTGATAAACGAATGCTTTCTCTTCTAACTCGCGCGCTACATGAAGTAAACGGGAACGTTCAATCGGTACGGTTCCGAATAAGCGGCTAACGCCATACCATTTACTGTCTTGTAATGTTTGCGCTGTTTTTTTTCCATTCAGCAAGTGATCGATCGCAGCAATAGACCGTTCGCCGCGAAAACGATCGATACAAAATAAAACGATATGTTGCAACATGAAACATTCACTCCATTTTCTCTTTCATTTTACCAGATTAAGCGGGAAGATGTGAGGGGAAACTACGTACTGATAAGCATTTTCAATGGAGTTTTTTATTGAAAAGTTACCGGAACACATTTATTATAAAAGTGTGAGGAATACGTTTCCAACGTTTCATATGAAGTGGTTGGTTCCATATAATTAAGGAGGGTCATTGTATGCCAAAGTACACAATTGTTGACAAAGAAACATGTATCGCCTGTGGTGCTTGCGGAGCAGCTGCGCCAGACATTTACGACTACGACGATGAAGGTATTGCGTACGTCACATTAGACGACAACCAAGGAATCGTCGAAGTGCCAGACGTCCTAATCGACGATATGATGGACGCGTTTGAAGGCTGTCCAACCGACTCAATCAAAGTAGCGGACGAGCCATTTGACGGCGATCCAAATAAGTTTGAATAAAAAACAACGAGGGGCAAACTTCGCGGGAAGCTTGCCCTTTTCTTTTCCTCAATCATTGTCACCACTTGTCCAATCGACTATAATAAAAAAGTATACATAATGAAGAAGGAGGAATTTGGCATGGCGTTTGAAAACAAAGTTGTTGAAGCGTTTATTGAAATTCCAACAGGGAGCCAAAACAAATATGAATATGACAAAGAGCGCGGCGTATTCAAGCTTGATCGCGTTTTGTATTCACCAATGTTTTATCCTGCGGAATATGGTTATTTAGAAAACACGCTTGCATTAGATGGTGATCCGCTCGATATTTTAGTGATCGTAACAAATCCAACATTCCCTGGTTGCGTTATCGAAACGCGCGTGCTTGGCTACTTAAACATGGTAGACGGTGGCGAAGAAGATGCGAAATTAATCGGCGTTCCTGTCGATGATCCTCGCTTCGCTGATGTACGTAGCCTCGAAGATCTTCCACAACATAAATTAAAAGAAATTGCCCATTTCTTCGAACGCTATAAAGACTTAGAAGGCAAGAAAACAGAAATTGGCACGTGGGAAGGTGCTGAAGCGGCTGCAAAACTCATTGACGAGTGCATTGCACGCTACAACGAGCAAAATAAATAACTTCCATTTTTTTAAGCTGGCGATAAGCCAGCTTTTTGTCTTTTTTCCGAACGTTTATACATAAAAGCGTTTTCATTTGTATGACCTTTCCGAAAGTTATTGACACGTGTATATCGTTATGTTAAATTATCAGAAATTTAAAAACTTGTTGTTTGAAAGGAGCGAATGTTTGTGGTGCGCATTTTAGTATCAGATGCGATAAGCGAAGAAGGTCTCGCCCCTCTTCTCGCTCATCCAACCATTGAAGTAGTGCAAAAAAAAGTAAACGAAGTAGAAGAAGAGCTTCATCAATTTGATGCCTTGCTCGTTCGCAGCGCAACGAAAGTAACAGAACAGTTACTTCAAAAAATGTCGAATTTAAAAATTGTTGGGCGGGCTGGAGTCGGCGTTGACAACATTGATGTCGATGCAGCGACACGATACGGCGTCGTCGTCATTAACGCTCCAAACGGCAATACCATTTCTACAGCGGAACATACATTTGCGATGATGGCTTCGTTAGTGCGCCGCATTCCACAAGCGCACATTTCAGTAAAATCACGTGAATGGAATCGTTCCGCTTTCGTCGGTGTCGAGTTGTTCGGAAAACATTTAGGCATTATCGGGTTCGGACGAATCGGTTCGGAAGTAGCGAAACGCGCACGGGCATTTGGTATGCACGTTCACGTCTACGATCCATTTTTAACGAAGGCACGAGCAGAAAAAATTGGCGTGGACGTTTGTACGCTCGATGAGTTGCTTGCACAGGCGGATATCATTACTGTACATACGCCGCTGACAAAAGAAACGAAAGGACTTCTCGGTCCAAAAAATTTAGCAAAAACGAAAAAAGGGGTGTACTTAATTAACTGCGCCCGCGGGGGAATCATTGATGAACAGGCGCTTATCCCATTTTTAGAAAATAAACATGTGGCCGGGGTTGCCCTCGATGTATTTGAACAAGAGCCACCGGGGGATCATCCGCTTCTTTCGTTCGATAACGTCATCGTCACTCCACATCTTGGAGCGTCTACTGTAGAGGCGCAAGTAAACGTAGCAACACAAGTGGCTGAAGAAGTATTAAAATTTTTACAAGGTAAACCCGTTACGTCATCTATTAACTTACCGACGCTTTCAAAAGATGTGTATGAGAAAATTCAAGCGTTTTACACGCTAGCTCGAAAAATGGGCATACTTGCGTCGCAATATATGAGCGAACCTGTTCAAGAAATAGCTATTACGTATTCCGGTTCGGTTGCTGATTTAGAAACGACGTTTATTACGCGCAGTTTGCTGGCCGGATTTTTGAAACCGCGCGTTGCTTCAACCGTCAATGAAGTAAACGCCGCCATGATTGCAAAAGAACGAGGCATTGCTTTTAGCGAAAAATTTTCAGCAAACGGGAATGACTATAACAATAGCATTGCTTTAACGGTATATGGTGAAAACAAAACGTTTACGATGAAAGGAACGCATATTGCCCATTATGGGGATCGTATCGTCCATTTTAACGGTTTTGCGATCGACTTTGCTCCGGAAGGACATTTATTGTACATTCAACATCACGACAAACCAGGAATGATCGGAAAAGTCGGAAACATTTTAGGCGACCACCAAGTAAACATTGCCACGATGCAAGTTGGTCGTCAAGAAGCGGGAGGAAAAGCGATTATGATGCTTTCGCTCGATAAGCCACTTGATGATGCACTCGTTGACACGCTTGAAAGCATTGAGGACATCGATGTTGTAAAAAAATTGGAAGTATAAAAGGTTCAGCCATTGAGCTGAACCTTTTTTATCCAAGTGGAACGGCTTTCCGTTCCCCTTTCGAAAATGTCATAATTTCGGTATAACCGACCTTTTTCGCAAGGGCAACCGCTTTGTCGTAATCAGCGCCAACATCTTGCGGAACGTGCGCATCAGAAGATAGGACAATCGGAATGCCTTTATCGTAGCACATTTGCAACAGGCGCGGATCAGGATATAGTTCCCCGACAGGTTTCCGCAATCCTGCTGTACTAATTTCCACACACGTTTTCGAATTTGCTAATGCTGTTGTTGCACGGTCGTATTGCTCAAGCAAAAACTCTTCATCTTCTGGTACATATTTAAAAATTTTCACTAAATCTAAATGACCTATAATGTCAAATAAATTGGACTCGGCTAGCGTAACGACTTGATCAAAATATTTTCGATATGTATCGTATACATCACGACGATCCCATTCCTTTCGAAACTCAGCTAAATCAATGCCGAAGTCATCCACCCAATGGATTGAACCAATGACATAATCAAAATCGTAAGCGCGAATAAATTGCGCCATTTCGTCATGCTTTCCCGGCGTGTAGTCCATTTCAATCGACATTTTTACATCTATTCCCGCATTCCACGCTTCGTGAAACAGCTGAACGTAATCAGCCATATCATAATAGCGGCGTTCTTCAATCCACGAGTTCGATAAAATGTTTTTCGTCTGATAAAAGTGATACGCATGCTCGGAAATGCCGAAATGCTCAATGCCTTTTCGCGCTGCTTCGTCCGTAAATTGCTTTAAATAATCGAGCGTCAACGTCCCACGCTCTAAATGATTATGGTAATCTGTTAACATCTTTCTCTCCCCCTCTCGTATTGTTCTACATTATATAGCACATTTCTCTCTTTTTCTAGTTGTTTAAACCGACGAGAAACAATAAGTGAATACAAGCTGCCATACCAACAACAACAAGTACACGCTTCATCATATCTTCCATTGCACATTCCCTCCCGTTCACGATAACCATATATGTTGTATGCGAAAACGTGAACGGTTAGAACAACGAAAAGTAATACTTTACAATTTATTTACAATTGGATAAAAAAGTGTTTGAGCGAGTGACCGGAGCAATCGTTCTTGTTTGCGATCATAACTCATTAACACGCATGTGGCGGGACCAGCAGACGCATGAAGCGGTAAAGAACAATGAATAGGCCGATCGCCACAAACGAGTTTCCATTCATGGTGGATCCCTTTTGAACCGATTGGAATCATTTCATACACACCATCTAGCTGCAAAAGTTCGCGAAAAAGCGCAAGCGGTAGCACACGATGTTTTCTTTTCATAACGGCTTCGCCAACGAGAGGCTCACCGATGACCGCCCAACAAGCATCACCCGGTGTCACACCTATTTTTTTACGATCTATTGTTACCGTTCCAGCAACAACGAAGCCAACGGCCGATTGCATAAGCGGCATATTCGACTCGCTACTTCCTACGATCGGTAACGACAATTGTAGCTCTTCCATCGCTTGTTGAATTCCTGCAGTAAGCGTTTCCCATACGTCATCAGACGCAAAATTTTGCATGATGAACGCTTTCGGGATCGCACCGATGCTCATAAGTTCCATGAGCGCTACGCGGGCCCCATAATAACCGACAACATCGTATGGTACTTGAACAACATCATGTTGCTTTAAGCCAATCCCACCGGAACAATCCGCTGCAAAAACAAGCTCTGTCTTTTCGTCAAGCGGTACACATAATACGTCACGCATGCCGCTCCCCCCATACACGTTGCAACGCTTTTGAAACAACGACAGCAATTGCTAAATTGACCCCAGTAGCCAATGCGAGCGACGGAAAAATAGACAATACAAACGCCGGACTAATGATCCATACGAAAGGTAAAGGGGCAATACATGCGTTCCCTACAAAAAAGCATATATAGCTGCGAACGAGCCAACCTTTTTTAATGAGCAAGCCAACGATATATAGAAGGGCGGCCATTTCGCAAGCTACGAGCAAATGAAAAGGTCCGAGCGGGAATCCGCCAAATAGCGCAGATACAATATGACCAATACACGCGACAAGCGCGGCTGCCGTTGGGCCAAGTAAAAATGCAGCAACAACGGCAGGCGCACTATCTAGCGCAATACTTCCAATCGTAAACGGAATTTTGATGAGCGAACCGATAACGGATAAACTAACAAACATAACAAGAAAGGTAAAACGGCGCATCATCATTCCCCTTTCTTTTCCTCTTTGTCACGAAACACGATGGCGCTTCGTTCATACTCTACATCCTTTACATGTAATCGGGCGTTCACGACACGCGCAACAGCAAACAAATAGTCCGATAGACGGTTCATATATTGCAAAACAACGTCGTTCGTTTTTTCTTGCTTCATAAGCGCGACAACACAACGTTCCGCCCGTCGCGTGACCGTACGCGCCATATGCAGCGCCGCAGCTTGCGGCGATCCCCCTGGTAAAATAAATCGTTCAAGCGGCGGTGCCTGTTGAATATATGCATCGATCCGTTCCTCTAAAAACGCGACCATATCCGGTTTTACTTTGTACGGTATTTTCCCACCAACGATGGCTAAATCGCCGCCACAATCAAACAGTTCATGTTGAATGCGCTGCAATTCTTGATAAATATCGCAAAACTGTTCATCTTGCAATAACGTCATCGCCCAGCCGATGACCGAATTTGCTTCGTCAATCGTTCCGTACGCCTCCACACGCACATGATTTTTATCGACTCTCCCACCAACTAAACTTGTTTGCCCTTGATCTCCTGTTTTTGTGTACAATTTCATATGAACCACCCCTATTTGATTTGTGGTATTGTCAAAAGTTTTAAAGACACACCCTAAGTTTTTATTGATTTTCTGC
>NZ_DAITON010000086.1:0-10184 GCF_036834105.1 Anoxybacillus sp.
ATTTTTATTATATATTTTTATTTTTTTTTTTTCAAGGATTTAATAGAATATTTTGGTTTATCTTTGTAACATGTACTTGACAAATGATGCTCTCTCCTGAACAAGAATGTGAAAACATCATTTCGTTTACTTATTGTTTCTTAACAAACGTCAGTAAAACATGTTGTAAAAAATGGTATACAACTTTTATTTTTACTAAGCTGTTTTACTAAGATATATCCAATAAACAAGTCCAACAAAAATGTTCAATGACATTAAAGTGGTGATGCTAACTCTAAGTAAAGTATAATCCATAGCTTTCCATCCTGTCACGATGATAATTAAAGATAGACCGATCAGCAGGAAAGTAAACAGAAAACTAAACAATTTATAAACCATATATTGTGTTCTTTCATCTTTACCTTCTCGCTTAATCAAAAAAATTAAAACTAAAAAAGCAGCCAGCGCTAATACTGTTAAACCATTCGTAAAATGAACAAAAGTACCCATTATTATCAAACCTCCTCATTTTTTTTAAACTGGAATACATCATTAATGTCTACTCCAAAAGCATTTGCAATTTCAAACGCTAATACTAACGAGGGTGTGTAGTTTCCCTTTTCAATTGAAATAATCGTTTGTCTGCTAACCCCTACTTTTTCAGCTAAATCTTTTTGTGTCATTTTCCGTTCGGCTCTTAATACATTGATTCGATTGGATAAAGAGCCGTTGTTCTTTGCCATTTATCACACCTCCATTATGCAAAGATTTCTATATACACATAGTAAAGTATTTTTTACAAAATGTAAAGTTTATTTTACATAAAAACGTTACGTTTTTCACCTAGAACTCGTATACTATCCGACAACAACTAGGCAGAATGAAATCTTCGCATGTGTCAACGTTAAATCGCTTAACCACTAGATACGACAATGACCCATCGTCCACTTTGCTTTCTATTGTAAGATGAATCATTTACCCTTAGGAAAACAAACATACCGCCCCTATGCCTATTCGCATGAGAGCGGTGTTTATCTTTCACGTAAGAAACGGCTGCAGTTTTTGAATAAGCTGCTGCATTTGTTTCGCTTGTTGTTCGTACATTTGTTTCGCTTCTGCGTCGTTCGTTTGCAAGGCGAACAGCTCGAAATCGGCTTCTGCTTTTTTCATCGATGCAAGCAATAGTTGCTTTTGTTGCGGCTCTGGTAGTTGAATGCGGTCGTCGTATAAATCGACGGTCAATTGGCCGTACGAATCGACTTGAGCTAAAAAGACGTTTTCAACGGCGACGCCCATTTGATCGAGCTGTTGCTTCAACCAGCCGCGGCTTAAACGAGCGGTCGCGAGCGGCTCATCTAAAATTTTGCCGTCCATAATGACGGTTTGTGGCTCTTTTTCGCGCGGAACGTACGGCGCGACGTCCCCGATCGTTAGCGGCTGCTTGTCGCGCTTTAATAAAATGCTTAAGTCGCCGTTTGCTTCAAGCGTCGCAAATTCGACGTCAGCGACGCGAAACACATCTTTTTTCCGCAACTGTTCAAGCAATTCGTCCGCCGTATATTTCTCTTTTTTCAAATTATCTTCTAAAATTTTTCCGTCTTTAATAAATACAGTTGAATTTCCTTCGACAAAATCGCGAAATGTTTTGCTTCGTAACGAAATGATCGAAATGACGACAGGGAAAAGCGACCAAATTAAAATGCTCGTCAACCCTTCCGTTAACCGAATATCTAAATCCATTGACATCGAGCCAGCAATATCCCCGATCGTAATGCCGACGATATATTCGAAAAACGACAGCTTTGACAACTGTTTTTTTCCTAACAATTTCGTAATGATGAACAGTCCGATTAAAATGCAAATGGAACGAATCGCAACTTCTAACCATGCTGGCATATTTACATCCCCTTATATTGCGGCTCCTCGCGTTCAAGCGTCGATATTCGCCCTTTCAGCGCCGCAATCATTTGTTCCGTTTCAAGCATCGCTTCATGAAACGCTCGTTGCGCTTCTTCGTTTGTCGAAGTGAGCGCCAACTGTTGCAACGTCGCATGAATGGCCTTCATGTTCGCTAAACTTTGCTTGACTTGTGAACCAATGGTCATCTTCCTCTATCCTTTCGGTTTAAATAATAATGCGCCGATAAAACCGAACACGATCGCCGCTGAAATGCCGGCGCTCGTCACTTCAAACATGCCGTTTAACACCCCGACGATGCCATGCTTTTCCGCTTCTTGCATCGCCCCGTGCACGAGCGCATTCCCGAAGCTTGTAATCGGAATGGTCGCACCTGCTCCGGCAAAATCAATGAGCGGCTCGTATAAGCCGAAGCCGTCTAAAATCGCTCCGGCGACGACGAGCGCGCTTAACGTATGAGCTGGGGTAAGCTTGAATACATCAAACATCAACTGCCCGATAACGCAAATGAGCCCGCCGACGACAAACGCCCAAAAAAACATTGCCATCATCCATGATCGCCTCCATATTCAATCGCCACCGCATGTGCGATGCACGGGATCGTCTCCCCTTGTTGAAACGTGAGCGGCGACAAAAGTGCGCCCGTCGCAACGACGAGCATACGCCGAATTTCCCCGCGCTTCATTCGGTTAAATAAATGCCCATAGACGACCGTCGCAGAACATCCCGCCCCGCTTCCACCTGACAACACCGGCTGTCCTTCGCGGTAAATGATTAATCCGCAGTCTTCATATCGTTCTTCTTCTAGCTCCATTCCGTTTTTCCGCAATAAATCGAGCGAGACGGTGCGGCCAATTTTTCCTAAATCGCCTGTGACGATTAAGTCATAATGTGACGCATCGACTTGCATATCGCGCAAATGCGCCTCAATTGTATCAACAGCCGCTGGCGCCATCGCTCCCCCCATATTGAACGGATCGGTCAATCCCATATCGACGACGCGCCCGATCGTTGCGGACGTAATGCGAGGTCCATCACCTTCGCTGCCAACTAACGCCACACCAGCGCCCGTCACCGTCCATTGTGCCGTCGGCGGCTTTTGCCCTCCGTATTCGGTCGGATAGCGAAACTGTTTTTCGACCGCTGCATTATGGCTTGCCGCTCCTGTCAATATGTACTTCGCCCCGCCGTAATTGACGATAAACGCGCTTAGTGCTAGCGCCTCCATCGACGTTGAACATGCGCCAAATACGCCGAGATACGGGGTGCTAAGCGTGCGCGCCGCAAAGCTTGAAGGGGTCATTTGATTAATTAAATCGCCACAAATAATAAACTGCACTTGTTCCTTTTCGATGCGCGCCTTTTTCATCGCTTGAAAAAACGCTTCTTCAAACAACACTTTATGCGCTTTTTCATACGAATCTTCTCCGAGCCAAAGGTCTTCATGCAGCAAGTCAAAATCGTTAGCGATGTTTCCGTTCGCTTCAAACGGTCCGCCAACTGTGGCGGTGGCGACGATGACCGGGCGGTTTTCAAACACCCACGTGCGATGCCCTTTCATCATCCGAGACCACCCCATTTCACCGCGATCGTTTTAATGAGCGCCACGACGAATGCGGAAAACGTGCCGAACAAAATGACTGAACCGGCAAGCTTAAACATATTCCCACCGACACCGAGCACAAACCCTTCCGTCCGATGCTCAATCGCAGCCGAAATGACGGCGTTTCCAAATCCGGTGACAGGCACCGCGCTTCCCGCCCCAGCAAACTGCGCCAATCGATCATATACGCCAAAGCCGGTCAAAAGCATCGCTAAAAACACCATCGTTGCGACTGTCGGATTGCCGACTGTTTTTTCTGTGAAATCGAAAAAGTACATATAAAAATAAGAAATGGCTTGTCCGATGACGCAAATGAGCCCGCCGACAAAAAAGGCGCGCACGCAATTTTTCAACACCGGACGCTTCGTTTCGCGCGCTTGTTCAAACTGATGATATTGTTGTTGTACAGGCGTTAAATTTTTTCGTTTTTCGTTCGCCATCGTCCCACCTCGCTACGTCTGTTCTTCGCTCAATTTTTGAATGACCGTCATCTCTTTTTCAATCTCTTTTTCACTCATTCGTTTCGTTTCCATTTTTTCTTTTAACGCTTTCGTTTTCCAAAAAATTTTTAAATCGTGTGATGCGATCACTTGTTTATCGAACGCATCGTTTAACGTGCGCTCTATATTTTTTTCAATCGCTTTCATACGAAATCGTTGCATATGCTTCACTTGATACGCAACGAGCAGCCGTCCGTTCGCTTCGACCGCCACCGCATCTTTCACATCGCGTCGTGCTTTTAACATATCGACCGCTTTTTTTGCGTGCCGTTGGTCGCTTCGATTGGCGCTCCCGTCATGGCTTACGTTCGTGATGTTTTCGTTTTGCAGCGACTGTTTTTGTTCTTTTGGCTCATGTGCACAACTTATGATGAAAAAAAAGAGGATCATTACGAGCAATTGTCTCATCACATTCACCTTTCTATTCATGTAACGAAAGGGCGCCCCGATTGGACACCCGACTCACTTACTGTTTATATTGTGGCTCTTCTTGTTCAATTTCTTGCAGGCGCGGGGACAACAAATCAACGATCGCTTGCGTTTGTTGCGCTGCTTGTTGATACAATTGTTTTGCCTTTTCATTTTCCGTTTGCAAAGCGAACGTTTCAAAACTTGCTTGCGCTGACTTTAATCCAGCTAACGTTTGTTTCACAGAACTTGCGACAGTCATATTGAAAAACCTCCTTTTCTTTTTCATCTCATAGCATGCGCACATCTCGTCAAGTTATACAAAAAAATAGCCCCCGAAGGAGCTAACGTTTATCGCGGAATCCGTTTCCGAGCGACGGATTATTGATGATTCCAGCCATGACTAAAATACTTAAAAAGGCGTTCCATAATTGCTCATATTTTCCTAAATCAATATCGACGCCAAACGTTTGCAAGAAAAGCGGTATAAAAGCGCCGATCGCGAGCCATAGTCCATAGTTTTTAAAGCGCTCCATCTCCTTCTCACCCCATGCTTATTGTTTTTTTATTTTTTTTCCACATCCGCAGCCACCCGTTTTTTTGACAGGTGCTGGGGAAGACGTATATACTTTTGCCGACTGTGTTCCGTGAAGCGCCATCGTCTTTTTCTTTTCCATTTCATAACCCTCCACAACATGTAAGATACACTAGCATATGAAAAAGATGGAGCGAGTGACTATGCCTTTTTCCTATTTCTCTTTTTCCGCAAACGAAAACGGAGTCGACAACGGTAATTTGGCGTGTTTCAGCGCTTGTTGCCGTTGAAGCGTATGCATAAACCACGAATCTGGCCGCTGACCAAATAACTGTTTCGTTAATTGCTCAATTTGTTTTTTTAACTCCTCGTTTTCTTTTTTTAACCGCTTCACTTCCTCATACCGTTGTTCACTTAACGCCGCCAATTCTTTTAACAACACATTTTCCGCCCGCAAGACGTCTAACTCGTTTTGCATATGCCTCCCCCTCTCTACTACATAACAATTCAATGGCACGCCCATTTATGACAAAAAAATTCCGCACTTATCCCTGCACACTTACCTACCTTTCTCATACTATACAGTAGTCCCGATACATGCGACGGGAAAAACTGAAATTAGGAGGAACGAGGCATGACGCATCATAAAGAGCGTAAAGAAAAAGTGTGTATTAAAACACGCAAAGTGTATGACTGGGTTACTCGTCAAATCGATGTGCCGTTGCGCAGTTTTTCAAATGGGGATTTGGAAGCGATCTTTCCAGAAAGCAAATGTCCGCGCCATGGGCAAACGGTTTGTGATTTCTTCGCATCTAACGGCTTAAGCGCTGGCGATTTCTCGATTCGCTGTTTCTTAACAGACGATGAAGGAAACCGCATCGATCAAACAGTAGATAACAATGCTCTCATTTGCCAAGAAATTTTGCAACCGAACGGACGCCAACCTGTTCACGTCACGCTTCCATCTGGTGATACAGTCACATTGCAAAAAGTGAAAGTGCTTGTGAAAGGTCACGTCGTTGTGCAAGTCGTAAACGCAAACGGCCACGTTGTTTGTGAATCAAGTCCAATTCCATTCGCAACAGCGCAAACATTTATTTTATGCGCGCCAGAAGGAACGACGCTCGATTGCCACATTTCATTTTTCGAATGTGACGCTAGCTTAATTTGCACTGACAACTTCTCACAGCTCGATGTATCGATTACATTATGTTTAGAAGTGCAAATGGAAGCCGACGTAAAACTTGAAGTCGAAGCACGCTACTGCCAGCCGCGCGAAGAAATTTTAGAAGCGACACTTTGCCCAACAGACAAATTCCCACCGCAATGCCCTGAAGTATTCCCAGCACATTAATGACTAAAGCAGGCTCACAGACAGCCTGCTTTTTTATGTCCTTCTTCCTTTCTTTATGGTATATATGACATGTTGCAAAATAAAATGAATATTGAACCGATCAAAAAAAGGTGGAATGTTTTATGATTCAACCGCCCCATATCACTTCAAATGAATGGAAAGGATGTTCAAAACGTTTATAGGAGGGAGGCGATGAACAACCAACATATTCAACTTCAACAAAAAATTATTCACTACCGCTCGGAAGTGGCGAAATATAAACAGCTATTGCAGCTCGTCGAAACTGAGCTGAAGCGCGAGCAGTTGCGCAATCATTATTTACAAAAACAACTTGAAAAAATGGATGAATGTGAACAAACGATTGAAAAGCTCGAACAACAGCTTCTGTTTTACGAAGTGGCGCTCGAACAAGAAAAAAAACGAAAAAAAGAGGAAAAGAAAGAGCTCGCCCATGCCTATTTTGCATACGCGACGATGATTCCTGAAGAAAAAGACGAACATGTGACGGTGATCGGCGATCTCATCATTGAAAATAGCGGCAATACGACGCTGAATGACCCGATCATTTGCCTTCGCCTCCGCCCTCCCGATCATGCTCAACTAAGCGGAAAATTTTCTTTTCGACATGCGCAAGAAGAAGGAGGATGGACGTTTGCGATCGACGATTGGCGGCAAAAAGTGAAAGACGGAGAATATTGGCTCAAACCGACCGACAAAGCGGCGCTTTTGCCAAACGAACAACTGCGCTTTTCCTCTTTCGAATTGCGCATATTCCATATGATCGTTGTGGAAGCGTTCGTCTATTTCCGCCAGCTCAAGCAAGGAATCGCCTCCTTCAATCATATCGTTGTCAATAAATAAGCAGGCATCCGCCCGCTTTTTTATTTGCTCCATTGTTGGACAACGATTTCGATGAGGGAAGCACCTCCCGCAATCGCTAATATCCACACAAGCGGCATAACAATGTACGGAGCGAACATCGCGCTAACGTACAACGCCGCTGCGCACCATACCCCTGTACACCAATGGCAGCTTAACAGCTCTCCGATCCATCTCCGCATTCCTGTTCCTTTTATGACGATATACGTTTCCCCATCTTGCTCGATTTCATCATGAAATGGCGCGCGCAAAAACGACGTAATACGATCATATACAATCAGGCGCGTCAAGCGAAACGAAGCGATACATAAAAGAAAAAAGTGAAACGCATCCATCTTTTTCGCCTCCTCGCTTCACTTTATGTTTCATATGTAAAAAACATGTAGTGCTTTCGCCCATTCCTTTTTTGTTGTTTCACATATAATGCAATGAGATAGACGAAGAAAGGAGTGGAACAAGTGTATCGCATTTTTTTCAGCAAAGACTTTTTAGCAAAAAGAAAACAAATAAACGACATATGCTCGACATTGCTTTCCCTTGCCGAAGGAACAGAGCTGCACGTGCATACGAACAATCAAACGTATTATCACGCCCAGCTCGCTGCAGTAAACAAAATGACAAATGAAGTGACGCTCCACATTGACCGCTTTTACGAACACGGTGGTGAAACGATAACGATTCATTGCCGCAACATTGTAGCGATCGAGTTTCCTTCCGATGCTCTCGTCGCAGCGGCCGAACAGACGGCGATGGCAATCGGAACGACGAAAACAGACGACGAAGACGAATAAAGGAAGTGAACATATGAACGTCTTAATTATCGGCGCTGGCTATGTTGGACTAACGACAGCCGCAGTGCTTGCCAAACTTGGTCATACCGTCCATTGCGTAGATGAAAATGAACAAAAAATTGCCGCCTTAACACGTGGGGACGTTCCGATTTATGAACCTGGTTTAGCCGAGCTATTCACCGACCATAAAAGTCGGCTTTTTTTTCATCGTGACGGACAAAAACATATACAAAAAGCCGATGTCATATTTATTTGCGTCGGCACACCGCCCGACAACAACGGAAAACCGGACGTGTCGTACGTCAACCGTGCCATCGACACGCTTCTTCCTCATTTGCGCGCCCAGCAAACGCTCGTCATGAAAAGCACCGTTCCGATCGGCACGAACGAACGCATATATGAACGGCTAACAATGGAAGGAAAAAACGTACGCGTCGTCTCTAACCCTGAATTTTTACGCGAAGGGTCAGCCATTTTCGATTCCCTCTATCCCGATCGGATCGTCGTCGGCTTACGTGACGATGATGATCGTTCCCTTTCTGTTATGCAGACGTTATACGCACGTATTCATGCCCCGTATGTCGTCACAAGTTTAAGCGGTGCGGAAATGATTAAATACGCCGCCAACGCCTTTTTAGCCACGAAAATTTCGTTCATCAACGAAATGGCGCGCCTTTGCGAAGCGTACGGCGTCGATGTCGCTCATGTCGCGAAAGGCATCGGGCTTGATGGACGAATCGGCCCGCACTTTTTACAAGCCGGTATCGGATATGGCGGATCTTGTTTTCCAAAAGATGTCGCCGCCCTACAACAAATGGCGTATAAAAAAGCGGTGCGCCCGTACATGATAGAAGCAACAAAAACAATTAACGACACACAGCTTTATTGGTACGTTCAAAAAATAAGGCGGACGTTAGGCACGCTTTCCGATAAACGTATCGCCGTCCTTGGTATCGCCTTTAAACCGAATACAGACGATATTCGCGAGTCGCCTGCCGTATCGCTCATCAAAGCATTGCACAACCTTGGCGCTCATGTCGTGGCGCACGACCCAAAAGCCGTCCTCCCAAACGGCATGGACGCAAAGCAAGCAAAAACGATCGATGAAGCGCTCCAACAAGCGGATGCGCTCATCGTCGCGACCGATTGGGATGAGTATAAACAATTAAACTGGGAACAAGTGAAACAAACGATGAGCGGAAACGTCGTCGTCGACGGGAGAAATAGCTTACCGCGCAACGATGTTATTCAAGCAGGACTGAACTATGTGGGGGTGGGACGCGGATGAATATACTTGTCACAGGGGCGGCTGGCTTTATCGGCTCGCACGTATGCGAAGCGCTGTTGCCGCATCATCACGTCATCGGCGTCGATTCGTTCACCGGTCCAACGCCAAAACGATGGAAAGAACAAACGATCGACACGTTAAACAAACATGATCGTTTTACATGGATCGAAGGCGATCTTTTATCGTTGCCGCTCGTTGACATCATAAAACAAGTCGATGTCATTTATCATTTTGCTGGTATGCCGGGCGTGCGAACGAGCTGGGGAACGACGTTTGATTTATACACGACAAACAACATCGTAGCGACGCAACGTTTGCTTGAAGCATGCAAACAACACCGACCAAAGCAGTTCATTTATACGTCCACATCGTCCGTTTACGGTGAAAAAGACGGTCGCGTGGCTGAACATATGCCCCCGACCCCTCTTTCGCCATACGGCATTACGAAATTAGCTGGGGAACATTTATGCCGCGTATATCACTCCGAGTTTGATGTGCCGACGACCATTTTGCGCTATTTTACGGTGTACGGTCCGCGCCAACGGCCAGATATGGCCTTTCATCGCTTCATTCGCCATATGTTGTTCGATGAGCCGATCACGATTTTTGGCGATGGCACACAAACGCGCGATTTTACGTACATTTCCGATTGTGTCAACGGCACGCTCGCCGTCCTTGGCAACGAAAAAGCGATCGGGGAAACGTTCAATATCGGCGGGAAAGAACGGGCTTCGCTAAACGACGTCATCGCTATGCTCGAGACGATCATCGGAAAACGAGCAAAAAAGCAATATATGAATAAAGCGATCGGAGAGCCGAAACATACGTGGGCGGACATTTCAAAAGCCGAACGCCTGCTTTCATACAATCCAACAACGCCATTGCAAGAAGGATTGCGTCATGAAGTGCAATACATTCGCTCGCTTTACG
>NZ_DAITON010000087.1:0-10145 GCF_036834105.1 Anoxybacillus sp.
GCAATCTATTTTCTATATAAAACGTATCACTAGCTATTCCTATTAATTTATTAAACTCTTTTTTTTCCCTAACAAATAAAGTTTCTAAATTCATTGGACTCCCCCTATTTTAACCTAATTTTTAAAGTCATTCTTTTGCTCCCTTTTGGATAAAAGTCAGCGGTTGAACCACCTGTGGATTTAGCACCGTCGCGAAGAACATATTTTGCGCCATCTTTTGTCAGTATTATTGTTTTTCCGTCTTTAGATATTGATTTTTTCCATCCATCTCTAAGTAGATTTTTTTCGAACTGCGCTTTAGATACATCAGTCGCTCTGTTAGCATAACGACTACCAGATTTAGTCACATCTACATATTTAGAAGCTTTGCCTGTACCCTTAGGAAATTCTAAACGTGTACTTTATAAAAAGAGTGGCAGTTGAGTAACTACCACTCATTATATCAACTTACTTTGCTGTTAGGTATGTCAGGCACGATATACGCAGTTTTATTCTTCATCATGCCATAGATAATATTGACAAGTCTTCTCATAATGCAAATAAGTGCTTGTTGTTTGGTTTTACCTTCTGCTAGCTTTTTCTGTTTTTGCTAACATAAAATTGAGCCACTTCGCTCGTAAAAACGTGAGCCACTCCATTTCCAGCGAAAACACCGTCTTGATATGGAGTGAGAGGCATGATAGGCTTGTTGCCTATCGAAACATCTTGATGTGTCGACTTTCGAGTGAAATCATGCCTCTAGAGGCTCCGTGTCAAGACGCCCCAGATTTACCATTTGTCAATTTTTAAGTGGCTCACAAGGATGTAATCGGAGTGGCTCAAAATTCAATTAGCAAATACATTTTCTGATAATACTCGTAAAACACAGGATTTCGAGGAGTTTTACTACCTTTACAAATATGTATTTGTTGAACAGCCAAATTGTAAAAGATATTGTATAATTCCCTGTTTCCTTGTTTGCTTTTCTGAATGGTTTCCTTGCCGCCCGAACCCATTCTGACAGGGGCTATTCCTGCGTATCTTGCGAGTTTGTCAGAATGGGAGAAACGATGAATATCCCCGATTTCTGCAATGAAAGCGGATGCGGTCACCGTATTAATGCCTGGCATCGTTTCAAGCTGCATCCCTAATGGCTTAATAAGTGCTTTTAACTCTTTATCCACTTTTTTGATTTCCTGTTTCTTAAAGCGAATGTCTCTCACCATGCTTTGAATAATAAAATCACTTGTTGTCTGATATTCACGCTTTATCTCTCCATCCGCTTGGATGAGAGATAAAATCTGTTTCGCCTTCCTTATGGAACATGATTTATGACTAGCTTTTAATAGGAATGTTCGTAAACTTTCTACGGTTTCTCCCTTCAAATGTGCGGGAGAAGGATAGCGTTCCCAAAAAGCTAAAGCAGTTTGACCATCGACTTTCGAAAAGAATTTCTTATAACTTGGATAATGAAAACTTAATTGAAGATGCAACTGATTTTTAAGAGCGGTTTGGGATTTGACTAAAGCGTTTCGTCTCCCCACCAATTGGGCAATCATCCAATACATATCGGATGGGATAGCATCAGGCAAATAAGGGAGTTGACGGATTAACACATTCGCTACACATTGGGCATCCCAACTGTCATGCTTTTGGGTCATGGCATAGCTGTTCCGTTCCGCATTGGATAAAGAAGAATTGACAAACTTTACAATGTGCCCTTTCTCTTTTAAGTACAATGCCAAGCCCCTGCCATAGCCCCCCACATCCTCTAATCCAAACACAGGAGTGATGTCTTCTGTAAGAAACCCATTCACATACTCTAGTAAACTCGGAAAAGCGGATGGTTTATTTTCAAATGTCACTTCTCCCAGCTTTTCAAACCAACAATCTAAAATCACCGCTGTATGCTAAAACTTATGCAAATCTATCCCTATATAAATATGCTTATCTCGTCTCATCAGAACATCTCACCCCTATCTTGGATTGAACGGATAAAGCAAGACAGAGAATGTCGGCAACCTTAGGTCGAGCGTTCGTCTCTATGGACTCGCAAGGGTACGAAAGCCTATCCATTCTCTATCTCGTTCCGTTATAAAATCGCTTCATGTGTTCCGTTGGCGATTATCTCTCCATAACGGTATACACCACTGTAAAACGATTTTCTGTCCAAAATTCGCTTGACTTGAACTTTCGTAAACAACTTCCCCTGTTTCGTTCGATGTCCTTCCTCATTCAGTTGTGATGCGATTTGTGACAGAGACCATGAAGGATGTTGTTCTCGTAAGTCAAACACTCGTTGAACGGTTTTTGCTTGTGTTTCATCTATAACGAGTCGCTTTTGGCCTCTTTTAACCGTATATCCAAAAGCGACATTTCCTCCTGCATAACCGCCCTGTTGTGCTTTTTTATTCCTTCCTCGTCCTAGCTTTAACGCAATTTCTAAGCGTTGATATTGGTCGAGGAGTTCCATTAACCCATTAATAAGAAAATCATTGGGGTCTTTCTTGTAAATACTGTATTGCGGTTGTTCGATACTCCGAATGTCTACTCCATACTTTTTCAGCTCACGATGTACTAACACTTTTACAATGTCTGAACGCCATAAACGACTGGTGTTGAGTGTAACCACATAATCCACCTGATGGCGGGAGAGATACTCCAACATCTCCTGAAATCCTGTCCTGTCGATTTCTAACGCTTCTTCATCTACTTTCGCCCCACTGATACCCTCATCCTTAAACAAACACAGGAGAGTGTATCCTTGTGCCTGGCAATATGCTTTGATTTCATCTTCTTGGTAGGCAAGGCTGTATCCATCTTTGGCTTGCCCTTGTGTGGAAACTCGGATATATCCAATCACCTTCATGATACCTTCCCCCTCCGTTACGCAAATTGAGATTAACGTAACGCTTAGCCGCTATGTTAAGTCTATTGTATGCGTCTTAACCGATACAATCAATCCCTTTACCGATACAAATTTTTTATGTATCGTATAAGTAATACAGACAGAGGAAGGGATGTAGTATGCCAATTAAAATCAAACTAAAAGAAATCCTCAAAGAACGTGGCATTTCTCAGCGTGAATTAGCTCGACTTACAGGGCTGCGCCCGAACACCATCAGCCATCTTTGTTCAGACAACGTGGACAGAGTTTATCTCTCAACATTAGAAAAAGTGTGCAAAGTGCTAGACATCGACATCCAGGAGTTAATCGAGGTGGAGTAGCCTCTCGCTATAGTAATCGGAATAAAGGGCGGAAAAGTTGCGAAAAAAAAATTTCAAAAGGCAAGGAGAAAGCGAAGGTAAGCTTTTGGGAGATAAAAACGGTAGTAACTGATGATTTTTCAGCTGTTTATTGTTGATGAAAATTATAAAATTGGACATCTTTTTCAAACTCATCCTGTGCGTACAAGATAACTCAAAAAATTATCATGCAAGGGGGTCGTGGGTTATATGTTTAGGTTGTAACACAAGCGGTTTATTCGGCATTACGTCTATGTAAAAAGCCTTAAAGAGAATTTATCTCCTAAGGCTTTTTGTAACAATATAAAGTTATGGTTCAATTTTTACTTAATTCTTTGAGAACTTCTTTTGCTTTTTTTTCAACATCATTTGCATTAAAGTAACAATTATATTTTTTAAGGTCTTCTTCAAAAGGTGAAAATCGACTAGTTATTTCTGATAACTCACCAAATAATTTAAGTTCCTTAGTACTTAAACTATCATAGTCTACATGTAAATTATAAATTACAGTAAAATCATTTGAAAAAGTCTCAGTATCAATTTGTTTATTTAAGTAATCCTGTATCAATTGATATAACTTCTTTGAATAATCAATATCCAAGCATTTTCCCTCCTTTATTTAGGAATAGCCTTTAATGGCCCCATTGCTTTCCTAGCATACTCAAAATGCAAGATTGTATTTGTTTTCTTATCATATAGAACTTCTAAGTTGTACTTCTTACCATTTCTATACATTATAGTATAGTACATTCGTGCATTTGAACCTCTAGGGTCTTTATAACCTTTACCCTTTATCGCTTGTTGTAGGATTTGTATTGGAACTCTTCTGTCTGGATTATCCATATGCTTTGCAGTAGTTTTAGTAAAGTTCAATCCACCTTTTGTAACTTTACCCGTACCCTTTATAATAAATCTACCTGTATTTCTAACAAGTTTAAATTTTCCTCCACCAACAAAACCAATAGCTGCCGCAGCCGCGACGCCTTTCCATCCTTTTCCCGACTTGTACGCCTTATACGCATCATACGCCGCAAATCCCGCGTTGATAGCCATCCACACAAAATGCCCATCCGGATCGACCAACATCACTGGGTTGTTGTTCGCATACGCATACCCATTCTGCGTAAGGATATCGTCCGCATCCCCTGGATCTGGGTCTAGAGAAAGGAACACGCCATGCACCGGATGGTAGTACCGGGCAATCAGATAATACAGACCCGTTTCTTGGTCATATTGGTATCCCGCATATCGGTATGGATTTTCGTCCGCCAATGCGCCGGATTGGGAAAGAATGTTCCCCCACGCATCGTATTGATAACGGGCGACGATGTTTCCTTGCGCATCCGTTAGGGCGATGACATCGCCATGGGCGTTATAGTGGTAAAAATACGTCGCATTGCCTTTTTTCATGGCAAGGAGTTGCCCGTTTTCTCCGTATATATATGATCTTACCACATTTCCATCCGCATCGGTTTCATACAGAACGTTTAGGCTATCCCCTTGGTAATGGTAGTTCGTAATGACGCCATTTACATTCTTTTGGATGCGCCGGCCGTCTTCATCATATTTGTACGTCACAAACGGCGTGCTTTCGCCTTTTCGGGTGATGGAGACGAGCTGGTCGGCTGCGTTCCATTCATATCGATACTGGCCGTCTTCCAATCGGTTGCCGTTCGCATCGTACGTGATTGTTTCGTCACCGAAACGAACCAACTGATTCGCCGCATTATAATCAGTCGTGGTCGTCGTCGACTGCCCATCTTTCGTTTTCACGATTTGCTTCCGATTGCCGAATCCGTCATAGGCATATTCGACTTTCGTGCCATCTGGAAGCTGCTCTTCCACTAATTGGTCTAGGGCATCGTAACGGTAGACGGTCGTTTCCCCCGTTGGGGATTCCACTTTCGTCCGGTTGCCGTTTTCATCGTAACGGTACGTTTCCGATAAAATTTCTTTTCCGTCCGCCGTACCGACCGAAACGCTTTCCACGAGGCCGCGGTCATCATACGTAAAGGTCGAACCGGCCCCATTTCCTGTCGTGAAGGTGCGAACGTTTCCTCTCTCGTCATAGTCAAAGCGGTACGTATACGTTCCATCTTGGACGACTGTATTTTGATCCAAGGCATTGTATTGGTATGTGACTGTTTGGCTAAACGATCCATGGGAGAACATAAACTGTTGTAATTTATCCGATGTCATCGGATAGGTCCACTTTTGTAATCCTCCGCGGTCGGATTGTTCAATGACACGATTCGCGGAATCAAATTTTCTTGTCTTGGTCGTACCGTCTTTTACATATTGTACAGAAAGTTCGTTTCCGTTTTTGTCGTAACTAAATTCGTAATACGGAACTCCATTGTAAGAAATCGTGTCGACCCGTTCCGTTCCGTCGTACGTCCATTGAATTGTATTTCCTTTCGGCAAGACGGTTTTCATTTTATTGCCGTTCGCATCATATTCATTTGTTGTCACATCGTTAAGCGGACCGACCGTTTTCAGAAGTTTTCCCGTCTTATCATAAGAATAGGTAAATCTTTGTGACGGACCGCTGCTCGTTTGAATGACTTTAGAAGTCATGTGACCGTTCAAGTCATAGTCATAGTTGACAGAAGTTCCGTTCGCCAATAGGAGTTGTTTTAAACGATTGGATGGGTCATACTTGTACTGTTTTTGATTTCCCTTCTCATCATATTCGCTCAACAGGTTTCCTACGGCATCATAATTCTTTTTCGTGACATACCCGGCTTCATCTGTTTCTTCCTCAACATAGTTGCCATTTGCGTCATACTTGTTTTTCGTTACGACGTTGCCTTCCATCAAGCGAATGGCGTCAAACCAGACCGTTCCTGTGTAGTTTCCGCGGAAAATAGCGGATACGTCAATTTTGTCCATTGGCTTAGACGGATTGATGGAAATGGCAGTCCGGTTCCACTCTTGCGTGCCGATCGGAAAATCAGCGGTATACGTTTGGGTCGTTCCATCCACAAAGTATACTTTAGCCGTAATGGAATAATCGCTTGCACTCACGGTACCGTTGGCTTTGACATCCTGCGCTTTGGAAAGACCTGTGAGTGTCAGACGAAGCGGCGTATCACTTGAAGTTTGCCCTACGATCACCGTCTGCTTATATTCACTAGCTGATTGCGTGGTGCTAGTTCTCGATATTTTGAGAGAGTAAGCCCCGTCGAACGACTCCGTATTATCTACGCTTCCTCCTGTTCCACTCCAATTCGTGGTGGTTCCTTCAAAACTACTATTTACAACTGGGTTGTAGCTGGAAGAAACCTGCGCTTCTTCCAATTGAACATTATCAAACCAGGCTTCTCCGGAAGCATCTGGAGACTTATGATCGACCTCTAAATAGACGCGAATTTTGGCTGCATTCGAAGGAGTGGTAAACGTCACTTGCCGCTCTGTCCAAGGTCTTGTGCCTACCAATTGACTATAACGATTGTCCGTCCAAGAAATTCGACGATTTTGGCTATCTAAAAATTCAACATTAAAGAACGCACTGGCTTTCGTTAAATTTGTTTTGATTTTTCCACTTAATGTGTATGTCGCATTCGGTTTTACCGCAATTTCTTGCGTAGCGGCCACATAACCGGCTTCTGCACTAGGCGACGTCGAATTCACTGTGATTTTTAACGTTTTTCGTCCCGTCAACCCATTATAAACATTCGTATCTTCCTGTAACTGCCCGGAATCATACGAACGAAGCACAGTCCAAGCGGTCGTTCCCTGTTCAAAGCCGTGATTAGAGAGTAAATTGGTCGCACTGCCCAATGCGTCACTTTCTTCAATCACATTTCCATAGGAATCGTACTTCGCTACAGAAGACGTTTTTCCCGATTGATCGGTTTCGGATACTGGATTTAAGCCATCATACGCAACCGTTGTCTTGTCGCCTTCTGTATCTGTCATGGAGATGACATCGTTATTTGGATTATACTGGTAGATTTCGGTCCCATAGCTATCCTTCGCTGTTAACACATTTCCATTCGCATCGTACGTATATGATTCCGTCGGTGTAGTGGCCCCAACATCATTCGGATCGTATGATTCCTTTAAATTGTTGCCTTCATACACATATTTCGTTGTAATATTTAAGCCGCCTACGTCATCCACAACCTCAATCGGGTTACCAGCCTCGTTGAAAGTATATTGAGTTTTGCGGCCATTCGGCTTTTGTATGAGCAATCGCCGTTCCGTTGGATCATAGGTCAATGTGTATACATGGCCTTCGGAATCACGTACTTGACTAAGCCTGTCGCCGTCGTACACGAACTGATTGACAACTGGCTGATCCTCCGTATGTGTCGGCTCGAATACTTTGACTAGACGATCAATCTCATTGTATTCATATCTTGTCACTTCTCCGCCCGCCTGAGTCACCGTCGTTAACAAATCATTCGTGTAGCCATATGTCACCGTCCGATTCATCGGGCCTATGATTTTTTCGATCTTTCCGTCTGGACGATACTGAATGTCTAATTTTCTTCCCGATGCGTCCGTCATCGACGTAAGCTTTCCATTCGAATAACCGTACGTCGTTGCGTTTCCATGACCGTCGACCATTTTGGTTAACTTGCCATCGCTTTTATTAAAATACATTTTCGTTTGATCTTTCGATTTCACGATCCACTCAGTGGCGGTCTCGCTTAGCTCCAAATAAACACCGGTTGGCGCTTGGTATGTTCCGTCGGCTCGTTTCATAAATATGTGAAGCGTCCCGTCTTCATCCGTCAATCGCGCTTCATTTCCTTGCGCGACGATATTCATTTCCGCATCGCTGTGCCAGCCTTTTCCGAATAAACCGGTCCATGGAGACAAGCTATTGTAGGTTCTGGATAGACCAAGTCCTAGCCCCCTACCTGAAATCGAAACATCTTGTTCATCTATCATGAGATTACCCGTAGCGGCATTCACGCTGCCATACAGAACATCAATGATGGACCAGTACTCTTCTTTTCCTAAATACTCATTCGCCTCCGGAATGTTCACCGTCAAGGCATTGCTGGAAAATACCGTTTCCCCATCCGCATTGTAGGCGCTGAGTCGGAAGTAGTAATGGGGGCTTGTCGCGTATTTGGTCCCCATTTTCGCATACATTGGGGAAGGATCTTTCGGAAGTTCCAATCCTTGTCCATCATGTTGCAGCGTTAAGGTGCTGGAATCCCCCTGTTGGATTTCCTCCGGAGTTGGCCAAATTCCTTTGTTTTGTGTCGTCCAATGGTCCACGTCTCCTACATCAAATGCTTCATAGTAAAGTCCATTGAAAATCCATACTTTATACCCTATCGCTCCAGGAATTTTATTCCAGTTTAACATGACATAGCCAGAGTTGCTCCCCGATTGATTGCTGTAAGCAAATCCGGAAGGCGCTGATGGCACTGGCAAATCTGGAATACGAGGCATATACGCATCAGAAAAGACGGTTTCCCCTTGAGAGTTATAGGCACTTACTCGAATCCAGTAGTTGGTAGCCGTTGCGTATTTCATTCCTGCATTAGCGTAGACCGGAGACGGGTCAACAGCTAATTCTGTGCCAAGACCATCGTTTACATGCAACTTATATCTACCTGCATTAATTTCCGTGGATGTTGGCCAATACTTTTTGTTTTTCGTTGTCCAAGAAGTGACGTTCCCGACATCTAACGATTCATAGTAGGAACCGTTAAAAATCCAAATTTTATACCCCGTCGCTCCACTCACAGGATTCCATTTGAAATCGATATATCCTGTTCCATTTCCGTTTGTATAACTTACCCCCGTCGGAGCAGATGGTTTTGCCAAATTCGGAATGGTCGGCATATACGCGCCTGACATGGCGCTTTCGCCTTGAGGAAAAATCGCACTGACTCGGAACCAGTAGTTCTTGCTGTTTGGATAACTTCCGCCTGAATTTCGATAGACTGGGGAAGGATCGACAGCCAACTCCGTCCCTAACTGATCTTGATGCAGATCGTATCTTCCAGCACTAATTTCAGAAGGGGTCGGCCAAATTTTTTTCCCTTTTGTACTCCAGGAAGTAACATTGCCTACATCAAACGCTTCATATGATTTCCCGTTATAAATCCAAACTTTATAACCCACAGCGCCAGGAACCCGATCCCATGATAAATTGATATATCCTGTGCCATCCCCATTACTGAAGGCCGTTCCTGTTGGCGTATCGGGAACTGGTATCGTATACGTAACAGACAAATATGGTTTATAACTGCTGTTCGTAGTGGAAACAACTTTTTTCCAATACGTTTGTCCATTTCCATTCGTATGGAGTTTCAATCCATAGTTTGGTTTGGTCCCTGATGCCCACGCTTTGACGGTGTTCGTCACATCAAATTGCGCCCATTGGTCTCTTGCCACATCGACTTTACCAATGTTCGTGGAAGAGGGTTTATTATTCCATGTTAAGGTGCTCGCAGACCATGAACCATTGACCGCATCTAACCATAAGCCGGTTGCTGTTGTTGCATAGTATGAGTGTGTCACATACACGTTGAATGTGGCACTCGTCACATTCATATTTTCGATATTTGATGTATCAGGATTTAAAAATCCGTAACAAGTCCCTGTCGTTCCATCATAATAACCGACTTTTAACACATATTGTCCTTGCGCCGAATCCCATTTACTTGATGCAGAACCATAGTTAGTCGTCGGGTAGGCGCTCATGACAAATGCATCGGTAGCAATAGCAACAGAAGTGCTAGGGTCAATATAAACCGGATAGACGCGCTTCGGATCTTTCAACCACTGCGGATCAGCTTTAACCGTTAAAATATACCCTTGATCATCCTGTTGAAGTTCGTATGTTACATTTTCCGAGCGCTGTGCTTCTCCCGAGTGTTCGTCGATATTCGAATCGACCATAAATGGTTTAGGGAGTTCAAATACTTTTTCATTTTCTTTGTTTGTAA
>NZ_DAITON010000088.1:0-9960 GCF_036834105.1 Anoxybacillus sp.
CGACGAAACAAAACGCATCTTCGTGTTTGTATCGTACCTATAAGGAATTGAAACTTGAAAGCTGATTTGTTTTTCTGTGCCTAATCTTCAAGTTTGCATCGTGCTTATAAGGAAAAAAACAGCGTATTCGGTGCTAATTTGATTTGAAAAAGCTGTCCAAAAGAGCCGACTAATCGGTTTTTTTTATGGACAGCTTTTTTGTATGAAAACGCATTTGTGTGTAGTAAAAAATTTTTCGTTGACAAACGCTTAAAAATCATCAATCCTTCTAAATAAAGGCTATACTATTTTACATTTAGAGGGGGGGATTGTATTGAAAATTGCTAAAGTGATTAACAATAATGTCATAAGTGTTATTGAAAACGGAAAAGAGCTTGTCATTATGGGGAGAGGTATTGCTTTTCAAAAAAGGTCGGGTGATGATGTGGATGAAGCAAAGATTGAAAAAGTATTTAAACTGGACAACAAAGATTTGATCAGCAAGTTTAAAGAATTGTTGTACGAAGTTCCAACTGAATACATTCGTATTACGGAAGAGATTATTAAGTATGCGAAAGAGGAACTAAATAGGAAGTTAAATGACATTATTTATATTTCCCTTACTGACCATATTCATTTTGCGATTGAACGCTATCGGCAAGGAATTCAAATCGTGAATCCATTAATTTGGGAAATTAAGCGAATTTATAAAGATGAATTCCGAATCGGGAAGAAAGCGCTACAAATGATCCAACAAAATTTTCATATTGATTTACCAGAGGATGAAGCAGGATTTATTGCTATGCACATTGTTAATGCAGAACTCAATGAAAAAATGGGCGATGTCGCAACGATGACAAAAATGATTCAAGATATTTTAACGATTGTAAAGTATCATTTCAAAATTCAATTGGATGAAGAATCATTGAATTATTTCCGTTTTCTTACACACCTTAAATTTTTCATTCATCGTTTGATGAACAAAAATTTACTAAGCCAAGAGGATTATGACTTACATGAACTAGTGAAACAAAAATATTATGAAGCGTATAAATGCACGGAGAAAATAGCGGAGTATATTCAAAAGACGCACGGATGCACGCTCCCCCCTGAAGAAGCAATGTATTTAACTATTCATATTGAACGAGTAACAAATCGCACATAAATTTGTATTGACAAAAATGAAAGCGTATGCTAAAGTGAGGGTGAAAGATGAATAATATTCAGACAATTAGGATTGTTACTGGTTGTGCAGGCAAAACCTAAATTGTCTCGCCATATTACGTGTTGGCGGGCAATTTAGGTTTTTTTATTTTTTATGCCTGAAAACGGATACAAAAATAAGGGAGGTGCTGTTATGGCAAAAAAAGATTACACAACATTGTCAAGAGACATTTTGAGATTAGTGGGAGGGAAGGAAAATATTGAGAGTGTCTACCATTGTGTAACAAGACTTCGTTTCAAGTTGAAGGATGAATCTATTGCCAAGACAGAAGAGATTAAAAATTTAGATGGCGTTGTTACAGTAATGAAAAGTGGTGGGCAATATCAAGTTGTCATCGGGAACCATGTTCCTGACGTTTATGCCAACTTTTTAGAGGTTTCTGGAATTCATATGGACACATCAGCGAATGATGAAACAAAGGAAAGCAAAATGAGTTTAGGAGCAAAGTTTATTGACATCATTTCAGGAGTGTTTTCACCAATTTTAGGTGTTTTAGCTGCAACGGGAATGATTAAAGGATTGGCAGCTTTGTTGTTGGCACTTCATTGGGTCTCTGAAGAATCAGGAACATACCACCTGTTGAATATGGCTGGAGATGGTTTATTTACATTTTTACCAGTATTTTTAGGTTACACAGCAATGAAAAAATTTGGAGGGACACCGTTTGTTGGTATAGCCATTGCTGTAGCACTTGTTCATCCAAATGTTAGTACGTTGTCCACAGGTGATCCGCTATATACGTTGTTTAATGGAACAGTATTTCAGTCAAATATTCATATTACGTTTTTAGGGATACCAGTCATTTTAATGTCATATGCATCATCGGTTATTCCAATTATTATATCAGCATATTTTGCGGCAAAGTTAGAGAAACGATTAAAACGCATTATTCCGGATGTTATAAAAACATTTGTCGTTCCTTTTTTTACAATTATCATTATGGTTCCACTTACGTTTATTGTTATTGGACCGGTTGCGACTTGGGCAGGAAGTTTGTTAGGTGCCGTGACGGTTTGGATTTATAAATTAAGCCCGATCTTGACGGGGGTATTATTAGGTGGATTATGGCAAATATTTGTTATGTTTGGATTGCATTGGGGGCTTGTTCCAATTGTTATAAATAATTTAGCTACGTTAAAGTATGATCCAGTTTTAGCTACAGTAACCTTCGTATGCTTTGCCCAAATTGGTGCCGTTTTAGCTGTTATGCTAAAAACGAAAGATAAAAATTTGAAGTCCCTTAGTGTCCCTGCCTTTATTTCGGGTGTTTTTGGTGTTACAGAACCTGCAATTTACGGGGTTACGTTGCCGTTGAAAAAACCTTTTATTATGAGTTGTATCGGTGGAGCTGTCGGTGGCGGCATCATTGGCGCTTTTTCAAGTAAGATATGGATGATTGGAGGATTAGGGATTTTTGCTATCCCAACATATATTCAACCGGGATCCGGGCTTGACCTACCTTTCTGGGGAGCAATTATTTCATTAGTTGTCTCCTTTGTTGTCGGATTTTTGTTGACGTACTTCTTAGGGTTCAAAGATAAAGATACGGAAAATGAGCAGGAAGTAACTCCAACATTGGTAAAAACAGAAAAGAAAAGTCTCGTTTTAATGAGTCCACTAAGAGGTGATGTCATTCCGCTATCCAACATAGGAGATGGTGCTTTTTCAAGTGAGGCAATGGGAAAGGGGGTTGCGATTGAACCAATAGAGGGGAAAGTTGTTTCGCCTGTTGACGGCGTTGTGACTGCTTTATTTCAAACGAAACATGCTATTTGTATTACTTCGGATGATGGACTTGAGATTTTGATTCATATTGGAATGGACACTGTGAAACTAGAGGGACAATATTTTACGTCACATGTGAAACAGGGAGATGCAGTAAAGGTTGGGGATCTACTTGTTGAATTTGATATTGATAAGATTAAAGAAGCGGGGTATGAATTAGTCACCCCAATCGTTATAACGAATAGTGAAAAGTTTTCAGAGGTCAAATCGACTTCAAAAGGTACAATTAGTCAAAACGAAACGTTACTAGAAATTTATGCTTAGGGGATGTAAGTGTAGAAAGTCCGATGAAAGAATGCTCTATCCTTTTCATCGGACTTACCAATCGTATTTAATCTATAAAAAATATTCGAGGAGGTTGTTACGATGAATAAAACTTATCATTTTCCAGAGAATTTTTTGTGGGGGGGAGCCACAGCGGCGAACCAATTAGAAGGTGCTTATCAAGAAGGGGGGAAAGGACTGAGTATTGCTGATGTATTACCAGGTGGGAAAGTACGTTTGAATGTGTTGGCAGGAAATACATTTAACTTTGAAATAGATAAGTCAAAATATGTATATCCAAACCATGATGGGATTGATTTTTATCATCGTTACAAAGAAGATATTGCTTTATTTGCTGAAATGGGATTTAAAGCATACCGAATGAGTATTGCGTGGTCGAGAATTTTCCCAAACGGTGACGAGTTGACACCGAACGAAGAAGGATTGAAATTTTATGATGCTGTGTTTGATGAGCTTCATCAGTATGGGATTGAACCAATTGTGACGATTTCTCATTATGAAATGCCGCTTCATCTCGTTAAAGCGTACGGGGGATGGAAAAATCGTAAACTTATTTCGTTTTTTGAGCGATACGCAAAGACGTTGTTTGAGCGTTATAAAAATAAAGTAAAATACTGGTTAACATTTAATGAGATCAATGGAGCCATTCATTTCCCGATTTTAAGTCTCGGCTTTTTACCGGAAAATGAAGAGGAGCGCTTACAACATATTTTTCAAGCGTTGCATCATCAATTCGTTGCGAGTAGTTTAGCTGTAAAGGCAGCCCACGAAACGATTCCAGACGCAAAAGTTGGATGCATGCTTATTTATGCCCCTACGTATTCTTTTGATTGTCATCCAGAAAATGTTTTACATGCTTTACAAGAAGGTCGCATATTTAACTATTTATGTGGTGATGTGCAAATACGCGGGGAGTATCCATCATTCGCAAAACGTTTCTTTAAAGAGAATGGGATCGAACTAGATGTCTATGACGGAGATATTGAGTTGTTGAAAAAATATCCTGTTGATTTTATTAGCTTTAGCTATTATATGTCTCGGACAGTAAAAAAGACAAAGGCACCTGAAGAAATGACGTCAGGCAATATTATTGGCGGAGTGAAAAATCCATTTTTACAAGCAAGCGATTGGGGATGGGAAATCGATCCTATCGGCCTTCGTATTGCACTAAACGAACTTTACGATCGGTACCAAAAACCTTTGTTCGTTGTTGAAAATGGGCTTGGAGCATATGACAAAATAGAGGAAGATGGCTCAATTCATGATGATTACCGCATTGAATATTTGCGTGAACATATTAGAACGATGGGGGAAGCGATTGAAGATGGAGTAGAGCTCATGGGGTATACGTCATGGGGATGCATTGATTTAGTTAGCGCATCAACTGGCGAAATGAGCAAACGTTACGGGTATATTTACGTCGACAAACATGATGACGGATCGGGAACGTTAGAGAGAAGAAGGAAAAAATCATTCTTTTGGTATAAACGTGTAATAGAGACAAACGGAGAAGAGCTGTAATTCAAAATAAATGTGATATCACGTGAATAAAGTATAGATTAAGGATACAATCATGTTGAAAAATCCAGCAAGCGAATGCTGGATTTTTCATATTACAATCATATTTGTAAGTTTAGTAATATGAATGTATCCCTTTACTGAACTCCATTTCATATTTGTACATCATTTTTTTTGAATATACTGTTAAAAAATATTGTAAAACGCTTTCATTTTTGTGTATAATACTGCTAAACCGGTTTACTTACTAAATCGATTTAGTAAAGGGGAATGAACGCGTTGCAGGAAGTGACGATGGCTGATGTAGCGAAGCTAGCAAACGTGTCAAAAAGTACAGTATCGCAATATTTAAACAAGAGATATGAGTACATGAGCGAGGAAACGAGAAGACGTATCGCGGAGGCAATTGAGCAACTACAATACCGCCCAAACGTCATTGCTCGAAGCTTAAAACAAAAATCAACAGCAACGATTGGTGTAATCGTTTTTAACATTTTACATATGTTAACGACACAAGTGTTGCGGGCGATTGAGGATATGTGTCAACAACATGATTTTCATGTCATCGTTTGTAATACAGATGACGATCCTGAAAAGGAAAAAAAATATATTGATATGCTATGGGCGAAGCAAGTGGATGGATTTATTATTTTTCCAACAGGAAAAAACGTCGATTTATACAAAAAAATGATCGAAGCAAGATTACCAGTTGTATTCGTTGACCGGACGGTTGAAGGAATTGATGTAGATGCTGTTTTGTTAGATAACGAACGTGCTGTCCAATTAGGAGTGCATTATTTCATTGAGCAAGGATATAAACATATTGGGCTCGTAGCACCACCATTTGCGCCACACGTCATTCCGCGCACAGAGCGGATCAATGCATTTCGTCATGCGTTGCGCGAAGCAAATCTTCCAATCGAAGAAGAATGGATCATTACCGAGCAAGTAAAGCACATTTCGGGGCGATTAGATGCGCTTTGGCAACGGGATAAACTGCCTGAAGCGATATTTGCCATTAACGATCTAACATTAATGGAGGTGTTGACGTTTGCCAAAAGGCGGCAACTGACCATTCCACATGACATAGCACTCATCAGTATTGACGACGTTCCGTTTGCGTCCATTTATACCCCTTCACTAACAACAATTGCCCAACCAGCTTTTGAGATGGGGGAAAAAGCTACGGAACGGCTGTTTATGCAAATGGACGGCGACATTTCTCCACAAATGTTTCGGCTTGCTCCAAAGTTAATAGAAAGGGATTCAGCAAAGAAAAGAGGAGATAAAATTGAATAGTAACCAAATCGTCATCGGAATAGATATTGGCACGACAAGTACAAAAGCAGTCATTTTCGAAGAGGATGGACGCATTCGAGCGATGCATGCGGTAGAATATCCGATGCTCCATCCACAACCAGGATGGGCGGAACAAGACCCATATATTCTTTTTTCTGCCGTCGTACAAAGCATACAAGGGGCTGTATACAAAGGGAATGTTTCAGCTGAACAAGTGAAAGCGATTGGAATAAGTGCAGCAATGCATTCATTAATTTTAGTTGACGAGCATCATCGTCCGTTGACAAATTGCATGATTTGGACAGATAATCGCAGCAGTAAGCAGGCGGAGCAATGGCAAAAAACAAAACGTGGAATAGAGATATATAAAAAAACAGGCACACCGATTCATCCGATGTCGCCGCTTATGAAATTGATGTGGTTTAAAGAGCATGAGCCACATGTATTCGAACGAGCGCATAAGTTTATTTCGATAAAGGAATATGTACTATATCAATGGTTCCATCAGTATGTTGTCGATTATTCAATTGCCTCGGCAACCGGCCTATTTTCTTTACAGGCGTTTGATTGGGACGAAGAAATTTTGCGACTGCTTCATATTGACCGCCAGCAACTATCTCAGCTTGTTCCGACGACATATACGTTACGAGGAATGGACAAAAAGTGGGCAGAACAGCTCAGTATTTCTGCACATACCCCTGTCGTCATTGGGGCGAGTGATGGGGTGCTCGCCAATGTCGGGGTCGGCGCAGTGTTGCCGCATGAAGCTGCAATAACAATTGGCACAAGTGGAGCGGTGCGAACGATTTCATCACTTCCAAAAACTGATGAACATGGGCGAACGTTTTGTTATGTGTTGACAGAAAATGAGTGGGTCGTCGGAGGCCCGACAAACAATGGTGGCATTTTATTACGCTGGTTACGCGACGAATTTGGGGCACAAGAAAAAGAGGTAGCTAAACGACTAGGAATCGATCCATACGATTTACTGACACAATACGCTGCACGTGTTCCAGCAGGATCAGAGGGGTTGTTATTTTTGCCATTTCTATCTGGGGAACGTGCGCCGTATTGGGACGCACATGCGCGCGGCACATTTTTTGGTATTAGCTTGCGACATGGGCGCGAGCATTTCATTCGAGCCGTCATGGAAGGTGTTTGTATGAGTGTGTTTTCTGTTGCGCTCGCTGTTCGTGATGTGACCGGACCGTTATCAGAAATTCGGGTGTCAGGTGGATTCGCGAAGTCAACGTTTTGGCGCCAAATGTTGTGCGATATGATGGGGAAAGAGTTGCTTGTGCCAGACACGCATGAGGCGTCCGCGCTAGGGGCTGCAGCACTAGCTCTTTATGCGACGGGGGACATTGTTTCACTACAAGAAGTAAAGTCATGGTTACGCATTTCATCGCGTCATGAGCCAAATGAGCAGCATACAGCGATTTATGCGGAACTATTTGACTTGTATACAAGATTGTATAGGCAGTTAAAAGATGAATTTCGAGTCATTTCTTCGTTTCAAAGTAAATATGTATAACGAGAGGGGGGGATTCACTTCGCAACTAAATCGGTTTAGTAATTGTAAGCGCTTTCTAAAATAAAAACAAGGGGGAGTTGGAGGAGATGGCATCATCTTCGTTAATTGTTATTGTGATTGCTGGAATTAGCTTATTATTATTTCTTATTATTCGTTCGAAATTGCATGCGTTCGTTGCTTTATTGCTCGTTAGTTTACTTGTTGGAATTGCGGCAGGCATGCCACTAAAAAGTGTCATTGAGTCCATTCAAAACGGAATGGGAGGAACGCTTGGTTTTGTAGCGGTTGTCGTTGGATTAGGTGCAATGTTCGGTCAAATGCTTGAAGCATCCGGGGGAGCTGAACGTTTAGCACAGACGTTGATGAAAAAATTTGGCGAAAGTAAGGCGCAGTGGGCGCTTGGAATTACTGGCTTTTTAGTTGCCATTCCGGTATTTTTCGACGTAGGGTTTATTATTCTCGTACCGATTGTTTACGGATTAGCGAAAAAGACAGGACGTTCTCTTTTATATTATGGTATTCCTCTACTTGCTGGTCTGGCGGTAACACATAGTTTTATTCCGCCGACACCAGGACCAATTGCAGTCGCCAATTTAATCGGTGCGGATTTAGGTTGGGTCATTTTATTTGGGTTTATTGCGGGTATTCCTGCGATGATTGTCGCTGGTCCGTTGTTCGGAAAGTATATTTCAAAGAAGATTCACGCTTCTATTCCGACTTATATGGAATGGAAAGAACATGATCATGAACAAGATTTGCCGAGTTTTGGATTAATCGCGACGATCATTCTCATTCCTTTGTTGCTCATTTTAATGAATACGGTTTCAGGTGTTGTTTTGCCAGAGAAAAATATGCTTCGATCGCTGTTCACCTTTTTAGGTCATCCGTTTGTCGCTTTAACGATTGCTACTTTACTCGCTTTTTACTTCTTAGGACGAAAGCGGGGACTTTCCAAACAGCAAGTACAGGATATTGCAACGAAGGCACTAGAACCGGCAGGAATTATTATTCTTGTCACAGGTGCTGGTGGAGTATTTAAACAAATTTTAGTCGATTCAGGCGTTGGCAAAGTGCTTGCAGATATGATGTCGACATCATCGTTGCCGCCGATTGTTCTTGCGTTTATTATTGCGGCGCTCGTTCGCGTCTCACAAGGTTCAGCTACAGTTGCGATGGTGACATCTGCAGGGTTAATGGCTCCATTTATAGAAACATTGCAGCTGACAGGTCCAATATTAGGGTTAATTACTATCGCAATTGCGGCAGGGGCGACGATTCTTTCGCATGTAAACGACTCAGGATTTTGGCTTGTGAATCGCTACTTTGGTTTAGAAGTGAAGGATACGTTGAAATCATGGACAGTAATGGAAACAATGATTGCGCTGGTCGGGTTTTCCGTTGTATTTGCGATTAGTTGGTTTATTTAACTGTACAATAGATCGTCTGTTATTCAGCAAATGTCGGCAGGGGTGAGACGAATAAAGCAGTACAACCGATGTTTGAAGAGCTGTAAGAAGTATCGGGAGTTGCTGAAGAGAAATTTGCCTCTGGACTCGGCGAATACTCTTAGAGAAATGGTTAAACATGTGAAAACAACATATTGCAGCAATAAAGGGGCGCCAAAAAGTCAGTTATTTTGACTTTCTGGACGCCCTGTTTGTTGTTAAAACTGTTTCGCTGCTTTTTTTGCTCGTTCGATCGCTTGTTGCTTAATGCTTTCTGCTTCGTTTGGAAAAGCGTTCATACCTTCGACCGCAATCGTTTGAACGTCTGTTATGCCGATAAAAGCGAGAACAGCTCTTAAATAGCGGTCACCAAACTCCATTTCTTTCGCCGGACCTTCAGAATATATGCCTCCTCGTGCTTGAATGTGAAGCGCTTTTTTCCCTTTTAGTAGTCCAACAGACCCTTCTTCTGTATATTTAAACGTTTTTCCGGCGATACAAAGCGTATCGATATATGCCTTCAATTTTGGAGGGAAGCTAAAGTTCCACATTGGTGTGACGAATACATATTTGTCAGCTTCAATAAATTGATCGCATAGCTCGTTCATACGTGCGATTTTTGCTTGCTCATCTTTGTTTAATTGGTCAAATGCTTGTCCTTGTTGAAGTTTGCCCCAACCGTTAAACACATCTCCATCAATATAAGGGATGTCCATGTCATATACGTGCAATTCAACGATTTCATCTTCGGGATGATGTTGCTTGTAGGCGTTGACAAACGCGCGACCGACGGACAAGCTAAACGATTCATGTTCTTGTTTTGGATTTGCGGTAATATACAATACTTTGGCCATAACAGTTCCTCCTTGATGTAAGTTTACACTTACTTA
>NZ_DAITON010000089.1:0-9911 GCF_036834105.1 Anoxybacillus sp.
TCATTAGCGAAAAGTTAGAGAAACAAGGAGAAAAAATGGACCGTTCCATCAGCGATTTTTCAGTTTTCATTCAACAGTCGAGCGCTTCGCTTGAAGAGGTAAGTGCAACAGTAGAACACTTAAAAGATGCGAATGAACAAATAGCAGCGTATGTAACAGAAACAGCCCGTCGTGCCGCAGTTATTCATCAACAAATAGTATAAAAGGGAAAAGCACCTCCATCAACTTAGAGGTGCTTTTTCGTCTTAAGCAGTTTGCAGCTGTTTTACGACTTGTTCGAATGGAACAGGCGGGCTAAATAAATAGCCTTGCGCTTTGTCACAATGGGTAGATTGTAAAAATGAGACGTGTTGCTCAGTTTCTACCCCTTCAGCGACAATGTGTAGCTGCAGCTGATGAGCAAGCGCGATAATGGCTTCCGTTAATTTGGCAGTATGTTCATTTGTGACGACTTCGAAAATAAACGATTTATCAATTTTCAGTGTATCGACGGAAATGTGGCGTAAGTAGGCGATCGATGAATAGCCGCTACCGAAATCGTCAATCGCAATACGAATGCCCATTTGTTTTAGTGCTTGAATCGTTTCAATGACTTGCTTCTCATCACTTAAAGCGATGTTTTCAGTAATTTCTAATTCAATATGGTGTGGTTGTAAACTCGTTTTCTCTAATAATTGTTGTACAAAACAAAGAAACTGCTCGCTTTTTAGCTGACGAAGCGATAAGTTAATACTGACATAGACGTGATTCATGCCCTGTTCGTGTAGCCGTTTTAAATCACAAACAGCTGTCTCGAAAATATATTCCCCAAGTGGAATAATAAACCCGTCTTCTTCCGCGATGCTAATAAATTCATTTGGTGGAACGAAGCCGAGTTCCTCGTCCGTCCAGCGAGCCAACGCTTCCATACCAACGAGCTCATTTCGTTTCATATCTATAATAGGTTGGTAATGCACAGAAATAGTGCGTTGTTCTAAAGCGATGTGCAGCCGTTGACGAATAAGTGATTTTCGTATACGCTCCCGTTCAAATATTGGATCGTACATCGCCCATTGATTTTTTCCTTTTTTCTTCGCTTCATACATCGCCATATCGGCATGTTGAATTAATGTCATTTCATCTTCCCCGTGTATTGGCCATATGCTGATGCCGAGACTTGTTGTAATAAACAATTCTTTTTGACGAATGAAAAAAGGTTCGCCAAGTATATCGATTATTTGTTGGGCAACTTGTTCAAACGATGGGACATCGGAGACGATGATTGCGAACTCATCGCCTCCAAGTCGGGCGACGAAGTGATCGTGCAAATGGTTTAAGCGTCTAGCAACAGCCTGTAATAAAAGATCACCAGCTGCGTGCCCGAGCGAGTCATTAATGTTTTTAAAGTTATCTAAATCAAGGAAAAAGAGAAAAACATTTTCCTTTTTTTCTCTCGCTATGTTTAGCCGTTCGCGAAGTGCATCTATAAAATAACGTCGGTTTGGCAAATTCGTTAGTTCGTCAAATAGAGCTTGTTTCTTTAATTGCTCTTTACTTTTAGCGAGCGCTTGCTCGGCACGTTCTTTTGCTTGAAATGGTTCTTTAAACGATGCCAAATATAAACCACGCAAAAAGTAAGAAAAGCCAATGACTTTATATACGTGTCCGAATATGTTTAACACATCATACACGTTTTGGTACAACGTGAAAATAAGTTCGCTTAAAAATAAGAAGACGAAGCCAGCGATGACGTCAAGCGTCGGTGCCAATCTTTTTTCTTTGTAGTGGCGGATAAGCAAAATGATCGTCATGACGTGCAATGATGTGATAACATATTCTATTCCATTTTTCAGCGGTGTTGTTCCCACTCCTTGAATGACAAGCGGCGGAAGGGAGTCAGCAGCTTGCACGATAAGAACGGAAACAAGCCCAATATATAGAAAAGGGACAACGAACCCAAGCACTTTTTCTTTCTCTTGGATCGGGCCGTCAGGAAGCCAAAACGCGAGCAATAAAAATATAGCTTGTGTCATACGGGCGGCTAGCCAAAAAGACGTTGCAAGCTGAACGGAACTATCAGCAAACACAATGCCCGGCATTTGTTTATATGTAAGCGTATGCAATAAATCGAGGAAACCTACAGCTAAAAATGTCGTCGCAATGCGCAAGCGTCGACGTGACAAAGCTTGCGGAAACGAAATCCACCCTTGAAACGCAATGGCCATAGCGACCGTAATACCGAAAAATTCAAGAATGGTGTGAAGTGATAAAAAGTGATTTTGTTCAAACGTTATTGTTAGTGACGGACGAAACAGCAAAATGGCAATAAAACATATCGTTGCCAAGATGCTTACAATCATCGTCCACTTTTCTTTTTTTGTCATCGGTGTTATGTCCCTCCATCATCCCCATGTTACATACATTATATATCGGAAAAATGGGGGAGAAAATGAAAAAATCATGAAAAAAAGCAGGGAACATTCCCTGCTTTGCTGTCGAGAGCAAGCACTCCGCGTCGAAAAACGTTCGGCATGAAGTGCTCGCCTTCGCATTATAATCGTTTAGCGCCAACAAAACGTTGTTTCCAATAAGATTGGTGAATGGAGTCTACTTTAACTCCTTTCGACGATGTCGCATGAATCATACGGCCATTGCCAATATAAATCGCAACGTGGGAGATTCCTTTATGTTTCGATGTTTTGAAAAATAGTAAGTCTCCCGGTGCTAATTGGTTCAGAGAAACAGGCTTCCCTTTCGAATACATCGCGCTAGAAGAGTGCGGAAGAGAGACGCCTATTTTTTTATATGTATAGCTAACAAAACCAGAGCAGTCAAATCCTTTCGGTGTCGTTCCTCCTGCACGATACGGTGTGCCAATCACTTTGTGCGCTTCAGCGATTAGTGTGCTAGCTGAAAACGCAGCTTCTGTTTTGAAAGGGTTTGCAAAATACGTGAAACATAGCAACATAAAGAGAGCGGTAGTGGCTAGAGCTTTTTTCATTGCTTGAACCTCCAAAGACTTGTTCCATCGACGAGTTCATTATAGCAAAAAAGATGTCGAAAAATTGTTACATAGCCATTAAATTATGTTACAAATACATTACAACGGTCGTTTTTTGTAAAAGAGAAGGCATATATGTCGGAACAGAAAGGTTGAATGTAGACGAGCTTCACGATAAGATAGTGGAGAACAATATTGAAGAAGGGGAACTGTAATGGGTGAATGGATCATTTCATCAGAGGCGATTGTCGCTTTATTAAAAATTATCGCCATTGATATTATTTTATCTGGAGACAATGCCATTGTAATCGCAATGGCTACACGTCGGCTACCAGAAAAACAACAGAATCGAGCGATTATATTTGGTACAGCAGGAGCGGTTATTTTACGCGTGTTATTCGCAGCAGCCATCGTCTTTTTACTACAAATTCCGTTCGTTCATTTTGTTGGGGGACTGCTGTTGCTTTGGATTGCATATAAGGTGCTAATCAACGAGGAAGAAGAGGCAAACGTACAAGCAGCTGATCGTTTATGGAAGGCGATTTGGACCATTATCGTAGCCGATGCGGTCATGAGTTTAGATAACGTCGTTGCGATTGCGGGGGCGTCCGGTGGACATATCGGCATGATTGCTTTCGGGGTTGCCATTAGCATTCCCATTATGATTTTTGGGTCTAAGGCCATTGTATTGGCAATGGAAAAATATAAGTGGATTCCGTACGTTGGTTCAGGTATTTTAGCATGGACAGCAGGGGAAATGTTGTTGAAGGATGAACAAATAAGAAGATGGGTCGCTTTTCCACAAGGTTCGCAAGCGCTCATATTTCTTATTGTTGTTACTGCATTTGTTTTATTAGCTGGGTATGTGAAGAATAAAAAAATGGATAAACGAAAAATCGCCTAAAATTTTTTACGGTCATATGTATAAAATAAAAAACAATGGTCATAATGGATAATGCTAAGTGTATTCCCCCGATCCCCCTGTGAATATACTTGAAAGGGCTATCTCGTCGCAGAGATAGCCCGATTTTTTTAGATGAATAAGTTTAGTCCTGATTCTTCCGCATCTCCTAAATATGTTGCGACGCCGCCGACTTCGATTCCATCAATTAATTCTTCCTTTTTAATGCCCATAATGTCCATCGACATCGAGCAAGCGACGAGTTTGACACCTGCAGCCATCGCGTTTTTCATTAACGTTTCGACATCGTCTACATGTTTCTTTTCCATGACATATTGAATCATTTTCGGTCCCATGCCAGCCATGTTCATTTTTGATAACGGTAGATCATGAACGCCTTTTGGCATCATCATGCCGAACATTTTTTCAAGCATATCTTTTTGAACAGGAGGTGCGTCTTTTTTTCGCAAAATATTTAGCCCCCAGAACGTAAAGAACATTGTCACTTTTTTCCCCATTGCAGCGGCGCCAGATGCGATAATAAACGAGGCGATTGCTTTATCTAAATCACCGCTGAAAACAACGATTGTTGCCCCGTCTTTTTTCGTTTCTTTTATAGATGGGTTCGGTGCTGTCGTTCCTTTTTGAATATAGGCGATAAACATTTTATTTTCGAACGTCGTTTTTAATAGCGTGTTGCCTGTTTTTTTACACCACGATTGAATGTCGCGGGCAAATCCTGGGTCTGTTGCTTTCACCTCTAATACATCGCCGTCTTTCAATTGTTCCATTGTTTGATATACTTTCATAATTGGTCCCGGACATTGTAGTCCGCATGCATCTAGCGTAGTTGTTGCTTGAATATTCAACATGTCTACACGCTCCGTTTGCTTTTCTTCGCTCTTTCTTTCTTCGGATTCGGATTGTTCGCTGTAAACGACAGCATACGTCTTATATCCGCCATCTAAGTTTTTCACATGGAATCCGTGTTGAGCTAATATACGTGCAGCTAAATAACCGCGCAACCCGACTTGGCAATAGACGTAAATGGTTTTATCTTTCGGAAGCTCATGAAGTCGCTTGCGCAATTGCACGAGCGGGATGTTGATTGAGCCTGGAATGAAGCCCATATCGCGTTCGACTTCTTCACGCACATCGACAAAACACGCCCCGTTTTTGATTAATTCATTCACCTCATGCCATTGAATTGTTTCGACCATATTTTCAATGATATTCGTTGCTACATATCCTGCCATATTGACGGGGTCTTTGGCAGATGAATATGGCGGTGCGTAAGCTAATTCTAAATCTGGTAAATCAAATACAGTCATTCCACCTTTAATCGCTGTGGCCATGACGTCAATTCGTTTATCGACACCGTCGTAACCAACGGCTTGGGCACCAAAGATGCGTCCTGTTTTCCGATCAAACAACAATTTTAATGCGATTGGGAATGCCCCTGGATAGTAACTTGCATGTGAATTCGGATGAATGTGTAACACTTCGTAATTTATGCCAAGGCGTTGCAACGTTTTTTCGTTGTTGCCTGTTGCTGAAACCGTCATATCAAACACTTTTGCGATCGCTGTGCCGAGCGTTCCGTTGTAGTGTACGTTTCGACCGTTCATATGGTCGGCAACGATTCGTCCTTGTCGATTCGCTGGCCAAGCGAGCGGAATGTGGGTCGGTTGACCGTTAATGTAGTCGATCACTTCAATGGCATCACCGATAGCATAGATTGAAGGGTCGGATGTTTGTAAGCATTCATTCACTTGAATGCCACCACGTTCGCCAATAGCTAAACCCGCTTGTTTTGCTAGCTCGTTTTCTGGTTTTACACCGATAGCTAAGACGACCATATCCGCTTCAAGTGTTGTTCCGCTTTGTAGGCGAACGATTTTTCCTTGTTGTTCAAATGCTGCCACCCCATCTTCTAAAATGAGGCGTACCCCTTTATCTTTTATATGTTGATGAAGAATGGCTGCCATTTCGTAGTCGACAGGTGCCATAATTTGCTTCGCCATTTCAACAAGCGTCACGTCTATGCCGCGCTCCCATAAGTTTTCAACCATTTCCACCCCGATAAAGCCACCGCCGATGACAACAGCTTTTTTCGGTTTCTTTTCATCGACATGCGCTTTGATTCGGTCGGTATCTGGAATGTTGCGCAATGTAAATACGTTGCTTGCTTCTTCAATGCCCGGAATATTTGGCTTGATTGGGCTTGCCCCCGGTGATAAAACAAGATAGTCGTAGCTTTCTTCGTACGTTTCTCCAGTTGGTAAATGTTTTACAGTTACCGTTTTCCGTTCACGGTTAATCGCGATCACTTCGCTTTGAATGCGAATGTCGAGGTTAAATTTTTCCGACATTCCTTCAACGGTTTGGACGAGCAAGGCGTCGCGTTCGGCGATGGCACCGCCGATATAATATGGAAGACCACAGTTAGCAAATGAAATATATTCTCCACGTTCAAACATGACGATTTCTGCTTGTTCATCTAAACGACGTAAGCGGGCAGCTGTCGTTGCCCCACCGGCTACGCCACCAACGATGACGATTTTTTTAGACATGTTCATCATCCTCCTTACATTGTGAATTGTATCACAAGAAAAATAATAGATAAAGGGGTATTAGTATTTGTTTGTGGCGGATATGTGAATTTTTTCACGAGAAAAGCATCGTTGTACGTATCATCAAGATGTTTGTATAATTTTGTTGAAGAAAAAACTTGCACAAGGGTGGGAAGAAATATGCATCCAAGTGTAACGTTTTTAAACTTCGACGATACGTATACGTGGCAGCGAAATCTTCTTCGTTTTCCTCATGAATGGATCGATATGTATGACATCAACGGAACGAATTTGTATTGCGATAGTAAAGCCATTCAGGAAATTGAAAAACGACTTGCTTCTCGTCAGGCGAGAGGAATTACGTTCATCGGGAGCGGAAATTACCACTACGTGTCATATGTATTAATGAAGCAGTTTCATGAGCCGTTTACGCTCGTTTTGTTGGACCATCATACAGATATGAACGAGCAAACGTTGTTTCCGCTTCTCTCGTGTGGCTCATGGGTATCATACGCTCAAAAACATGTTCCAGCATTAAAACACATTGTCATCATCGGTTCAGCAACTTCGCACGTCTCTTCATGTGTAACTATCTTTCCAAAAAGCGATATGATGTACGCGCCAATGACGATTGTGCGCGCCATTCCGACAAACAATGTATATATAAGCATCGACAAAGATGTGCTTCGTCCAGAAGACGCCCAAACAAACTGGGATCAGGGGACGATGTCGTTACAGACGCTCGTGACGTATATCGACCATCTTTTTCGCTACAAGCATGTGCTCGGTGTTGATCTATGTGGTGAAGACGTTTCATTTTGTGCGAAAAACGAAAAAGCAAATGAAGCGATTATACGTGCATGTTTCAAACATATCTCGATATCATCGGCGTCGTAACATTTTGTGAACATGATAAAAAAAGTAGATGTTTTCCCTTGTTGGTACTATAATGAATATTGAAAAAGGTTATCATTATTAATTGGGGGATTACGTATGGTTGCGATGACGCAATTGCGAGTTGGGGAACGTGCAAAAATTGTTGATTTATCACAAGTAAGCAACTTAGTAAAAAGAAGATTGCTAGATATGGGAGTAACTGAAGGGGCAGAGATATGCTTAAAATGTACGATGCCGCTTGGTGGACCATTTATGATTGAAAATTGCGGACAATGTGTCGGCATCCGCCGCAATGAAGCAAAGAACATTCAGGTGAAGCCGTTATGATGCATATCGCGTTAGTAGGTAATCCAAATACAGGGAAAACATCGTTGTTTAATCAGCTCACAGGGACGTATGAGTATGTCGGAAACTGGAGCGGCGTGACGGTTGAAAAAAAGGTAGGCGTTTTGCGCAATAAACAAGCAAAGATGATTGACTTACCGGGCGTATATTCGCTTCACCCGCTGTCTCGTGATGAGCGAGTTGTGACGCAATTTTTATTAACGGAGTCGTTCGAGGAAATTTTAAATATCGTCGATGCGTCGCAACTCGAACGAAATTTATTACTGACTGTTCAGCTATTGGAATTTGGTAAGCCGTTAATGGTTGCGTTAAATATGGTCGATGTCGCAAAAAGACGAGGGATATTTATCGATCAACAAAAATTAGCGGAGGCCTTGCGCGTGCCGATCGTTTCAGTCGTTGCTCGAACGGGAAAAGGGTGCGATCAAGTGGAGCGCATGTTAATGGAAAAAGTGTCTCAAGAAGCGAAACCGCTCCACATATATTACGGTAGTGCGTTGGAACGAGCCATTGCGCGTTTTATTGAGACGTGGGGAGCAGAGGAGAAATTCCCTGCCCGTTGGCTCGCCATTCAATTTTATGAAGGAAATAGCTACGTCCGTGATTATGTAGCAAAAAAATTGCCGGAAACAACGTGGCGTTCATTATACGAACAAGCAGAAAAAGAAGTGCAACAAGCCGAGCAAGCATCGCTTGATCAGCTCATTTACGAACGTCGTCGCTCATTTGTAAAAGAAGTGATTGAACAGTCCGTACAACGTCAGGAAATCGGGCGCGTGACGGTGACAGACCGCATCGATGCGGTAGTCACAAATAAATATGTCGGCATTCCGATTTTTCTACTGGCGATGTACATGCTATTTCAACTCACATTTGATTGGCTTGGAGCGCCGCTTTCCGATTTGCTTGATGCATTTTTTGCAGGTCCGCTTACTGATTTTGTGACGGCGATGTTGGAGGCGATCGGTGCTTCCGAATTTATTCGCGCGCTCGTCGTTGATGGCATTATTGCAGGGGTTGGCGGTGTCCTTGTTTTTGTACCGCAAATTTTTATTTTATTTTTCTTTATTTCTTTTTTAGAAGATTCGGGGTATATGGCACGTGTAGCGCTCGTTATGGACCGATTAATGGAAGCGGTCGGATTGAACGGAAAAGCATTTATTCCGCTTATTATTGGATTTGGTTGTAACGTTCCTGGCGTCATGGCAGCGCGGACGATCGAACAGCCGCGAGAGCGTCTTGTGACGATGTTGTTAACGCCGCTCATGTCTTGTTCGGCACGTCTGCCAGTATATGCTTTGTTTGTTGGTGCGTTTTTTGCGGCAAATCAGGCGCTTGTCGTTCTTTCTTTATACGTTCTTGGTGTTTCACTTGCACTTATACTTGCGAAACTATTTTCATTGACGATTTTAAAAGAAGAAGCGTCCGTATTTGTTGTTGAATTACCGCCATACCGTATGCCGCAATGGCAAGCGTTATGGCGCAGCACGTGGGATAAAGGGAAAGGATTCGTCAAAAAAGCAGGGACGTTTATTTTTGGTGGTTCAGTTGCTATTTGGTTATTATCGTATGCAGGTCCGAACGGTATGAACGTAAATATGGACGACAGCTTTTTAGCATTAATTGGTGGTGTACTTGCACCGCTTCTTGCACCGCTTGGATTTGGAACGTGGCAAGCAGGTGCGGCGCTATTAACTGGATTTTTAGCAAAAGAAATCGTTGTGTCTACGATGAACATCATTTATCACGTGCCGGATGTAGAGTCGCTTCAAGGATTGATGGCATCACACTTTACACCGCTGTCAGCATTTAGCTTTATGGCATTCGTTTTATTATATGTTCCATGTTTAGCAACTGTGGCGACCATTTATAAAGAAACTCGTTCGCGGAAATGGACGATGTTTTCCATTGGTTATGCGCTCGTTTTAGCCTATATCGTTTCATTTGTCATTTATCAAATCGGAAGCATGCTTGGCTTCTAAAGGAAGGGATACGAATGATCGCAAATGTTGTTATTGGATCGGTCATTTTCGGATATGCGGGGTGGACGATTTTCCGCTTCATTCAAAAAAGTAAACGCGGCACATGCGCAACTTGCTCAGTGAAAGGATCATGCGGTGCGAGCTGCCATGAAAAAAGCTGACTTCGGTCAGCTTTTTTCAGTATATAATACGAAAAGTAGCTTCGTGAGGAACGGTAGGGATGGCATATTGCT
>NZ_DAITON010000090.1:0-1929 GCF_036834105.1 Anoxybacillus sp.
AAAAGGTGTCCCGAACGTGTGGGACACCTTTTTAGTTACGATCCTTTTTTTCCTTTATCATGCTTATAACATTCATGAAACAGTTTCATTAATGCGCGCTTTTCGATGCGTGAGACGTAGCTGCGTGAGATGCCAAGATCTTTGGCAATTTCGCGCTGGGTGCGTTCCGGTTGCATATTTAAACCGAAGCGGCTAATAATGACTTGACGTTCGCGTTCATCGAGAATGTGTAAATGTTGGGCAATATTTTCGAGCTCATTACTTTTTTCGATCATATCGATAATATCTTCATCTTCTGATTTTAATACATCTAATAAACTAATTTCATTTCCATCGCGATCTTGCCCGATCGGGTCGTGAAGAGAAACATCTTTTCTTGTTTTTTTCAGCGAACGAAGATGCATCAAAATCTCATTTTCAATACAACGGGCGGCATACGTGGCAAGCTTCGTTCCTTTCCCAGTGGAATAGCTTTCAATTGCTTTAATTAAGCCGATCGTGCCAATTGAAATTAAATCTTCTGGGTCTTCTCCGGTGTTTTCAAACTTTTTCACGATGTGAGCGACGAGACGTAAATTATGTTCGATCAGCTTGTTTCGAGCATGTTCATCTCCTTTCGCCATCTGTTTCAAATACATCGCTTCCTCTTTTGCATCAAGCGGTTGTGGAAAGGCATTATTTTTTACATAAGAAACTAAAAAGACGAGCTCTTTTACAAATAAAGCAAGCGCAGAAAAAATCGTGCCCATGGTCGTTCACCTCACAGGTGGTCATTTGTTGCTTATGTATGTATATGCATTAGAAAACTCGTTCGTGTTTGGACACTTTATTTTCTTTTTCCTTCTTTGTTTAATAAAGAAAATGATATATAATCGAGAAATATAAAAACATGATGTGAAAGAAGGATGAGGTTGTGCGAAAAGGAATGACAAAGCCGTTAAAACTCAGTCCGCCACAACTGTTAGCACTTATGTTTCTTTTTCTCGTCGTTGTCGGTGGAGTGTTGTTGAAGCTGCCGATTGCGACAGAACGGGAAATTAGTTGGCTTGACGCATTATTTTTGTCGACGTCCGCAGCAACGGTAACGGGATTAGCACCGATTGATCCAGGATCTACATTTACGACGTTCGGGGAAATCGTTTTAATGGTGCTTATCCAAGTTGGTGGGCTTGGGATTATGACGTTTGCGGTGCTTGTCGTCATCGTCCTTGGCAAAAAAATTGGGATGAAGCAGCGCATGTTGATGCAAGAAGCGTTGAATCAACCGTCACTTGGGGGCGTCATTCGACTAGCACGTAACGTGCTGTTGTTTTCCTTATTTATGGAGCTCGTTGGCGTGGCATTGTTGGCTATCGATTGGGTTCCGAAAATGGGTTGGACGAAAGGGCTTTACTACAGTCTTTTTCACACGATCGCGTCATTTAATAATGCTGGGTTTGCGTTATGGCCTGATAATTTATCCAAGTTTGTCGGTGATCCGATCGTGAACATGACGGTCACTTCCTTAATTGTTATTGGTGGCCTTGGATTTACAGTCGTATTTGACGTGTTATATCAACGTCGTTGGAGAAAATTGTCCATTCATACGAAACTCATGTTAGTGATGACGCTCGTTGTGAACGTGTTAGCGACTGTTGTTTTCTTTTTACTTGAACATCATAATCCGAAAACGCTCGGTTCCCTTTCACTTTCCGAGCAACTATGGGCATCGTACTTTCAAGGTATTACGCCGAGAACAGCAGGATTTAACACGATTGATGTAGGTTCACTTGACCAGCCGACAGCGATGTTCATGATTTTCCTTATGTTTGTTGGGGCAGGAAGCACATCGACAGGTGGAGGAATTAAACTGACGACGTTTGCCGTTATTGTTTTTGCGGTGGTAAGCTTTTTAAAAGGAAAAGAAGAAACGGTCATTTGGCAGCGTAC
>NZ_DAITON010000090.1:2029-9679 GCF_036834105.1 Anoxybacillus sp.
TTGACGCTTGTTTATTCGATTGCGAAGCCGAAAAAAACAAATATTCGTTATCCAAATGGCGATATATTGACAGGATGAACAAAAGCGAGGGAGCGTCCCCTCGCTTTTATTGTGCCGGTTCTTGCGGCATAATTAAAATTTCTACCCGTCGGTTTTTCGCTCGTCCTTCAGCTGTTGCGTTAGATGCGATCGGTTTAAATTCACCGTATCCTTTTGCGCTAAATAGTTGCGGGTCTAATTTTGTATTTTCAAGCAATAGTTTCATAAAGTTGACGGCGCGCATGACGCTCAATTCCCAGTTTGAAGCAAACTTTGCATTGTTGATTGGCACGTTGTCTGTATGTCCACTAATGACAATGTTGCGCGGTGGGTTCATGACGAGCAAATTCGATATTTTTTTAGCGACATCGCGATATTGCGGTTTAATATCGGCGCTACCGGAATCGAACAAGACGTCGTTCGCGATCGTGACAAGTAGCCCCTCTTCTGTCATGGCGACAGATAGTTCTCCGCTTAATTGATTCGTTTTTACATATTCGTTAAATTTACTTTGAATCTTTTTTAGTTCCTCGTATTCTTCTTTTGAAATTTTTACATACGGCTTTTGACTCGGAGAATCTTTAATGACCGAATCCATTTCTTCGCGTTCAATCGGACTTAAATATTGCAGCGCTCCTGTGCCGCCTGTAAACACGCTATTAAAGGCGCGAGCAATTTGCATAAACTTTTTTGAGTCAATTTGACTGCTGGCAAACAATACGATAAACAAAGCTAACAGCAACGTCAGTAAGTCGGCGTACGGAATTAACCAGCTCTCATCGACATGTTCCTCATGATGATGCTTTTTATGCTTTTTCGCCATTATTTTGAGCTCCTTGTCCTAAAAGTTTTTGACGCTCGCTCATCGGCAAGTAAGAAGCTAGTTTTTGTTCAATCGCCCGCGGTGCTTGTCCTTCAATGATAGAGAGCACCCCTTCAATCATCACTTGCCGCACTTTAATCTCCTCTTTCGATTTCCGCTTCAATTTGTTCGCAAACGGATGCCAAAGCACGTATCCGGTGAAAATACCCATAAGCGTTGCGACGAACGCCGCACTAATCGCATGACCGAGACGTTCAATATCAGACATATCTTGTAAGGCCGCAATCAACCCAACGACGGCACCAAGTACCCCAAGTGTAGGAGCATACGTTCCTGCTTGTGTGAAAATAGTTGCATTTGCGAGATGGCGTTCTTCCATCGCTTCAATTTCTTCAGTCATCACATCGCGAATAAATTCTTGTGACTGTCCATCAATAGCTAAACTTAATCCGTTGCGCAAAAATGGGTCATCAATTTCGGCGACTTTCGCTTCTAGCGCTAACAACCCTTCGCGGCGAGCGATGTTCGCCCACTCAACGAAAAGTGGAATCAATTCTTCAATTTTTGGCGTTTTCGACTCTTTAAAAATGACCCCGAATAGCTTTGGGACTTTCGAAATTTCTTTCGTTGGAAAGGCAATGGTTACTGCGGCCGCTGTCCCTAATAAAATGATTAAAATCGCCGCAGGGTTAACGAGCACAGCTGGGCTAACTCCTTTAAACACCATTCCGACACCGACTGCGATAATGCCAAGAATGAGCCCAATTAAGGACGTACGGTCCATGATATCACCTCTAGTTGTAGAATGAAAAATAAATCCAAGTTTATCATATAATTTATCCGAATGTTTGAAAAGGGAAATTTGTACGAAAAAAACCCTTGAAGTGGAAACCTTCAAGGGACGTCTAATATAATCGTTACATTTTCTTCAGTTTAAACGAGCCGACCATTAAAAGAGAAAGCGTAAAAATAATAAAAATGAAGACGTAAGGTGGGAAATAGTGAATCGTCAAATAACTAAGCGTCAATAAGCAACCTGCCGCAGTAATCGGCAAACCGGTAAAATAACCGTTACTTTCAGTAATGTTAAATCTTGCAAGGCGAAATGCTCCGCAACCGATATAAAAAATCGTGAAGAACGAACCAGGTGCGCCAAATTCGTGCAATAAACCTTGATAAAGTAATAGTGCAGGTGCTACTCCAAATGATATAATATCACTCATTGAGTCCAACTGTTTGCCTAGGTCGGATTCGATGTTCATTTTCCGAGCGACCGTTCCATCGAAGCGGTCGGCAAGTGCTGCTAGAAAAATGAATAATACCGATACGTTAAGCTGTCCTTTTACTGCAAATAAAATGGCGAAGCCACCTAAGCTTAAGTTTGTTAACGTCAATACGTTCGCCGTATGCGCTTTAAGCTTTTTAATGGTATGATCAATATAATCGGATAAAAACATAAGTGTCCACTCCTTTATTTGAAATCGTGCCGACCCACTTGCCAAACATATTACTCGGTTACTAATATTTTATTGATAATAAGCAAACTAGTAAAGGATAATCTTTACTTCAGGGGGGAAACGCTCATGAAATGGCTATATCGCCTGTTAATCGAACTGACCAATCGACGAATGACATCTAAATGGCTCGCTTCGTTTACAAGTTCAAAGTGGAGTCGCTTCATTATTCCATCTTATGCGAAAGTATATAAAGTCAATGAAGAAGAGATGGAAAAAAAACTGCATGAATATGAAACGTTACAACAACTGTTCATCCGTACGTTGAAAGAAGGACTTCGCCCAATCGATGAACATCCAAATAGCGTCGTCAGCCCTGTGGACGCAGTTGTTGAAGATGTTGGCATCATTACGGATCAAAAAGAAATCATCGTCAAAGGGAAGACGTACTCTATACGTGAAATGCTTGGCGATGATCGCATCGCTGAAAAGTATTTGCACGGTACGTTTATTATTTTGTATTTAAGTCCGAGCCATTATCATCGCATTCATAGCCCAATATGTGGGGAAGTTGTGAAGCAATGGGCGCTCGGAGGGAAGTCATACCCTGTAAACCGCCTTGGGTTGAAATATGGCAAGGATCCACTTTCTAAAAATTACAGAAGAATTACGGAACTGTGTACAAATGGTATGCATACGGCCATTGTGAAAGTCGGAGCGATGTTTGTAAATAGCATTGAGCTAACGCACGAACATGATTACGTCAAAAAAGGAGAAGAAATCGGATATTTTTCGTTCGGTTCAACGGTTGTGTTGTTATTTGAAAAAGGAGCGTTTACACTAGATGAGCAAATTGTTCCGCCGTTAGAAGTTAAAGTGGGACAACGGCTCGGGCTCCTTGGTCTAAAAGAAAAAAGCGAGTGAGAGCCCGAACTTATGATGACTGCTTTAGCTTATGGTGAAGACGACGACGGACAATTTCGCGTTCGATTAGTTGAATAAACTCTGGGCTCAGTTGCAATTCTTTCGCTTTGTAGTATGATTCAATTAACAAGTCGTCAGGTAAACATTTCATTTTTTTCGCCTCCTTACGTATATGTGAATGAAGGTATACATATAATGGTAGGTTTATCTTCACTTTACCATAAATTAAAAACAAGAACAATCGTTCTGATTATCCACATGTAATCGTGGATAAGTTGTGGATGTTTTGTTTATAACATGGGGAGAAAGTTGAAAAATAAGTGTGGAATATGTGTATAAAGTTATCCACAAGTTGTGAAAATGGTCGGATTTTGTCGAAAAATTTTACAATTTGTTTATTTATGTAAAAAATGAAAAAAGGAATGAGCAAAGATGTTAAAATATTTTTTGCCGAATGAACATGCAAAAAGCATTTTTGAAATTACCCCGGAGCGACTGAAGCAAAAAGGAATAAAAGGAATTATTACGGATTTAGACAATACGTTAATTGAATGGGATCGTCCGCTTGCGACGCCAGACGTTGTTCGATGGTTCGAGCAAATGAAACAAAGCGGCATTCAAGTGACGGTCGTATCCAATAATAATAAAAAACGAGTAGAAGCGTTCGCTAAACCGCTTGGCATCCCATTTATTTTCGAAGCGCGCAAGCCGTTGACGCGAGCGTTTCAACAAGCGTTGCGGGACATGAAGTTGAAAAAAGAAGAGGTTGTCGTGATCGGCGACCAGCTTCTTACCGATGTATTTGGCGGCAACCGTCTCGGATTACATACGATTTTAGTCGTTCCTGTTGCGCAAACAGACGGCTTTTTTACCCGTATTAACCGAAACATTGAAAGAAAAATTTTAAATATGATGCGAAAAAAAGGTATGATTCATTGGGAGTGATCGAAATGAGTGAACAAGTCATTTGTATCGGATGTGGAGTAACGATTCAAACAGAAGATGAAAAGAAAATTGGGTATGCACCCCCTTCAGCGCTCGAGTGCGATCCGATTATTTGTCAACGTTGCTTTCGTTTAAAACATTACAACGAAGTGCAAGACGTGTCGTTGACGGATGATGATTTTTTAAATATTTTAAACGGCATCGGACAAGCGGACGGATTGGTCGTGAAAATTGTTGATATTTTTGATTTTAACGGTAGTTGGCTGCCGGGGTTACATCGATTTGTCGGCAAAAAAGACGTGCTGCTTGTCGGCAACAAAGTCGATTTATTGCCAAAGTCGGTTAAACATGAAAAAGTGACGCGATGGATGAAACAGGCGGCACGGGAGCTCGGACTACAGCCGCGCGACGTCTTTTTAGTAAGCGCTAATAAAGGTTATGGCATAAAAGAAGTGATGGCAGCGATTGATGAGTATCGTAACGGCAAAGACGTATATGTTGTCGGTTGTACGAATGTTGGAAAATCAACATTTATTAATCGCATCATTAAAGAGGCGACGGGGAGAGGAAACGTCATTACGACGTCGTATTTCTCGGGAACAACGCTCGATATGATTGAAATTCCGCTCGATGACGGATCAGCGCTTTACGATACACCGGGCATTATTAATCACCATCAAATGGCTCATTTTGTCGACAAAAAAGATTTAAAGATCATTACACCGAAAAAAGAAATAAAGCCGAAAGTGTATCAATTAAACGAACAACAAACGCTCTTTTTCGGGGGGCTGGCTCGGTTAGATTACGTCCAGGGGGGGAGACGCCCATTTGTATGTTATATGTCAAATGAGTTATTTATTCATCGGACGAAGCGAGAACATGCCGATGAGTTATATGAAAAACATTTAGGCGAGCTGTTGCAGCCACCGCGCAAAAGTTACTGTGAGCAATTGCCGCCGCTCGTTGCCCACCATTTTATGTTAAAAGAACCGAAGACGGATATCGTTTTTTCAGGTCTTGGTTGGGTGACATGTCATGAGCCGGGCGCTCACGTTATCGCTTACGCACCGAAAGGCGTTGGCGTCATGTTGCGCAAGTCGCTCATTTAATGCAAGGGGGAGAGGAGTTTGAAATTATTTGCGCTCATTGGTTGTCCTGTACATCATTCGCTATCGCCGCTCATGCATAACGATGCATTTCAATCGCTCGGCATTCATGCGCATTATCACGCCTTTCACGTCGAGCCGCACATGTTAAAAGAGGCGGTACAAGGGTTAAAAGCGTTGCAGTGTGCAGGATTGAACGTGACAATTCCGCATAAAACGGCGGTAATGGAATATGTCGATGAATTAGATGAAACCGCAAAACAAATGGGTGCGGTCAATACGATCGTCAATGAAAACGGCAAATGGATTGGTTATAATACAGATGGTGAAGGATTTGTCCGAGCACTATGCGAGCAAATGAACGTCGAATTGTCAGGTGCGCGCATTTTGCTTGTCGGTGCAGGTGGAGCAGCGCGCGGCATTTATTTCTCTCTTCTTAAACATCGTGTCGCCGCTGTCGATGTATGTAATCGAACAGTCAAAAAAGCAGAGGCGTTTGTTGTCCAACAATCATCTGTATATTCGCTTGAAGAAGCAGAAGAGCGGGTAGGGGAGTACGATATCATTATTAACACGACGTCTGTCGGCATGTATCCGCATGTCGATGCGACGCCGCTGTCCCTTCGGCATGTAAAAAAAGATACGATCGTAAGCGACATTATTTATAATCCGCTCATGACGAAATGGCTGCAAGAAGCGAAAGAAAAAGGTGCGCGCGTGCAAAACGGCGTCGGCATGTTCGTTTATCAAGGTGCGCTCGCGTTTGAAAAATGGACAGGTATATTCCCGAATACGAAACGAATGGAACAACTTGTCATACAACAGTTAGGAGGAAAAACATGTTAACAGGAAAACAAAAACGATTTTTACGTTCTTTAGCCCATCATTTAACGCCGATTTTCCAAGTAGGAAAAAGTGGCGTAAATGACAATATGATTAAACAAATTGCTGATGCGCTTGAAGCGCGAGAGCTAATTAAAGTGAGCGTATTAAAAAACTGCGAAGAAGAGAAGGAAGTTGTTGCTGAGCAATTAGCGAAGGGCGCGGGGGCGGAAATCGTCCAATTGATCGGCCATACGATCGTGTTATATAAAGAATCACGTGAACATAAACAAATTGTATTGCCAACATAGGAGAGACGAAGTGAAAAGAGTGGGCATTTTAGGTGGGACGTTTGATCCGCCTCATTACGGACATTTATTAATTGCAGACGATGTCCGAACAGAGCTAAAGCTAGATGAAGTATGGTTTATGCCAAACTACATTCCGCCGCATAAAGAAAATAAGGTGACAGATCATACGCATCGCGTCAATATGCTTTATGCGGCGATTGGCGATGAACCGCACTTTCGCGTGGAAACGATTGAATTAGAACGAAAAGAGCGATCATATACGTACGATACGGTCGTCTTGTTAAAGGAACGGCATCCCAATACAACGTTTTACTTTATCATTGGTGGGGATATGGTCGAATATTTACCGCATTGGTATCGTATTGATGAACTCGTTCAACTCGTGCAATTTGTCGGTGTAAAACGTCCGGGTTATTCGCTTCGTACGACATATCCGATCATTGAAGTGGACGTTCCAACGTTTGCCGTTTCTTCTTCGCTCATCCGTGAACGTATTCAACATCGGAAAAGTGTCGCGTACTTGTTACCGAAAGCCGTTCAATTATATATAAAGGAGAATCGGTTGTATGAAACGTGAAGAGGCGTTAGCGATCGTGCGCAAGCAATTAAAAGAGCAACGGTATATTCATACATTAGGCGTCATGGAAACAGCGGTCGAGCTGGCTGCATTGTACGGAGCGGATGTTCAACAGGCAGAATTAGCTGCCATTTTTCATGATTATGCGAAGTTCCGCTCAAAGGAGGAAATGAAGCACATCATCATCGAGCAACAAATGCCGCAAGATTTATTGATGTACAGCCCAGAATTGTGGCATGCGCCTGTCGGAGCGTATTTAGTTCAAACGGAAGTTGGCATTCAAGATGAACACATTTTGAATGCCATTCGTTATCACACATCGGGGCGCCCAAATATGACGTTGCTTGAAAAAATTGTATATATTGCGGATTATATTGAGCCGAATCGTTCATTTCCAGGCGTTGACGATGTGCGGGCGCTGGCAAGGGAACATATCGATCGCGCCCTTTTGCGCGCGCTGCAAAATACGATTCGATTTTTAATGGGAAAAAATGAGCCGATTTACCCTGATACGTTTCATACGTATAATGATATCGCGAAAAAGTTAAAGGGGGTTGGAAACAGTTAAAATAAATTCATAAAATTATTTAAAACTCTATATGCAATTTATAAAATTTATGACATCATTGCATATAGAGGTGATATAAAT
>NZ_DAITON010000091.1:0-9555 GCF_036834105.1 Anoxybacillus sp.
AAGAAAAGAAAATATTGTTTGCGTCTCTCGTAATTAATTTTGCTATCATTCCACTCGTCGCTTTTCTCATTGGGAAGATGATGTTGCACAATCATCCGATCATGTTCGCAGGGCTTGCATTGTCAGCGCTGTTGCCGACAAGTGGGATGACGATTTCGTGGACAGCTATTCAAAAGGGAAATATGACAGCGGCGGTAAAGCTGACCGTATTCGGCCTCGTGCTCGGCTCTTTATTGACACCTTGGTATTTGTTGGCGATGGTCGGAAAATACGTCGATATTAACGTCATCGAAACGTTCCGTACGATTTTGCTTGTTGTATTTGTGCCGATGGTTCTTGGACACATGACATTTAAATGGTTGATGAAAAAATATACGCCAGAGCAATTTCAAAAGTATGTGAAGCCAAATTTCGCTCCATTAAGTATTTGGGGTATGTTATATGTTGTGTTTGTGAGCATTAGCATGCGAGCGAAAATGATTGTAGCGAACTTGCAGCTTATTGTCATCGCATTGGGGGTATTGTTGCTTTTCTATTTGATTAATTACGTCATTAGCACATTGGTAGCTAAGCAATTTTTCAACCGTGAAGATGGCATTGCGCTCGTAAACGGCACAGTTTTACGCAACTTATCGATTGCGATCGGCTTAGCTGCCACATCTTTCGGTGCTGAGGCTGCACTTATCGTGACGCTCGCTTTTATTGTTCAACAGCAGTCTATTGCTTACTATGGAAAAATCGCAAGTCGATATTGGTTTAAACAATTATAAAACAACGAAGAAAGGGAGCTGGTCATGATGAATAAAATGACATTTATCGTTCAAGCAACAGTCGAAGGAGTAACAACACGCGTTAAAGCAGGAAAACATGAGTTTGTTATTGACGAGGCAAGACAAATGGGTGGTCAAGATTTAGGAGCCAATCCGCTTCAAATGGTACTTGGGGCGCTCGCTGCATGTGAAAATGTGACGGCCCATGTCGTTGCGAGAGAGATGAATTTCGATTTACAAGACATGACTTTCACAGTAAAAGGACAATTTGATCCACGTGGGTTTATGGGGGATTCATCCGTACGTCCATATTTTGAACATGTGTCTGTGGAAGTAGCAGTCAAAACGAACGAAAGCGAAGAGCGCATTCAACAGTTGAAAGAAAAGGTGGAAGCACGCTGCCCTGTATATACGTTACTGAAAGCGGCAGGTGTACAAATGAATGATCAATGGTATAAAGCGTAGAGCGGTGTCGACCGCTCTTTTTTATGTATGAAAAAGATAAGGGAAATCCCCTATGGGTATATAAGTTAACAACATATACAATGTAATTAAGTTAAGAAAACAAAATTGAAAGCGGATACAAAAGGAGCGATGAACGATGGCGAACGTCTACGATGTAAAAGTAGCAATTGTTGGGGCGGGTTCTGCAGGAATTTCAATTGCATCACGTCTTTTAAGAAAAAATCGTCAATTACATGGACAGGTGTTTCTCATTGACCCATCCGATAAACATTATTATCAACCGCTTTGGACGCTCGTTGGCGGCGGTGCAGCCAAAGTAGAAGACTCCGTTCGCGAGCAAGCATCGCTTATTCCAGACGGGGCGAGATGGTTGAAAGAAGCGGTCGATACGTTCTCACCAGAAGACAATATATTAAAAACGAAAGAAGGATCAATCGTTCGTTACGACTATTTAGTTGTAGCAGCTGGTGTTGAAATTTATTGGGATCAAATTAAAGGGCTGAAAGAAACGATCGGCAAAAACGGTGTTTGCAGCAATTATTCATACGATTATGTGCAGAGCACGTGGGAAAACATTCGCAATTTCCGCGGTGGCACAGCCATTTTCACTCAGCCGAGCACACAAGTAAAATGCGGTGGAGCCCCACAAAAAATTATGTATTTAGCTGATGATTATTTCCGTCAATCTGGTGTGCGCGAACAAACGAACATTATTTTCGCTTCAGGGTTGCCAAACATTTTTGCAGTGAAGCGATATGCCGATACGCTTGAGAAAGTCATTCAACGAAAACAAATCGAAACGAAATATCGTGTCGAATTAGTTGAAATTGATGGAGAGGCGAAAAAAGCGACATTTGAACATCTCGATACAGGTGAGCGGTTTACATTAAGCTTCGATATGATTCACGTTACACCGCCGATGGGACCACCATCTTTTATTCAAAAGAGCCCGTTAGCCGACACGGCAGGATGGGTCGATGTCGATCCGTATACGTTGCAACATAAAACGTATGAAAATGTGTTCGGTGCGGGTGATTGCACAAACTTACCGACATCGAAAACAGGTGCAGCCATTCGAAAGCAAGCTCCTGTTGTGGCCGAAAATTTACTAGCGCTCATGAACGGAAAACCGTTAAAAGCACGCTATGATGGTTATACATCATGCCCGCTCGTAACGGGTTATAACAAGCTTGTGTTAGCTGAGTTTGATTATGATAAACATCCGCAAGAAACGTTTCCATTTGATCAGTCAAAAGAGCGGATGAGCATGTATATCATGAAACGAAATGTATTACCGATCGTCTACTGGAACGGCATGTTAAAAGGGCTGATGTAGAGAGGGGGAGGTAACATGTTGCAATTACTCGAAAACGATGAACAACGAGAAGCGCTCCGCTACTTTATTGAGAAACTCCCACAACTAAAAGATGCGATGGAGTCGGTAGAAGAAAAAATAGCGGTTGTTCAACATGTGATGAATGATAAACAATCGCTGGAAGCTTTATTTACAGAATTTGAGGAAAAAGTAGCGCCATTTCGTTTAACGGCTGAGCACATCGAGGCACTTGCCACGCTTATTCAGCTGTTACCAACGCTCGTTCAATGGTTGCAAAAAGCGGAAGAGTTCATTTCATTTGTAACAAACGTCATCAATGATCGCGAGTCGATGGCGTATGTGATACAAGGTACAAAAGATATTGTCCCAATTGAAAAAGGGCTTGACATTTTAAAAGAAACAAACGAACGCTTTCAACGCGAACGCGATTCGTCTTCTGTGTCACTATTGCGCATGTACCGCTTGTTAAAACACCCACTTATTCAAGATGGGTTTAAATATATCGAAACGCTACTTGATGTAGCAAATAAACATAAATAAATTGGAGGGGATGTATATGTTATTTCGTTCATTTTTCGATGAGCAGTTAGCGCACATGTCTTATTTAGTCGGATGTCAGCGGACAGGAGAAGCGATCGTTGTCGATCCGGGTCGCAATGTCGATTGGTATATCGATACAGCGAAAAAAGAAGGATTACAAATCGTTGCGGCAACAGAAACACATATTCACGCGGACTTCGTTTCAGGGGCGAAAGAATTAGCGAAACGTTGTGGAGCAAAGCTTTATTTATCTGACGAAGGGGATGCAAACTGGAAGTATCAATATTTAGATGAAGTCGATTACGAACTTGTAAAAGAAGGAAGCATTTTTACTGTTGGAAACGTCGAGTTCAAAGTGCTCCACACCCCAGGACATACACCAGAGCATATTTCTTTCATTCTAACAGATAAAGGCGGCGGTTCAACAGAGCCAATGGGGATTTTCACAGGCGATTTCGTTTTCGTTGGTGATATCGGTCGTCCAGATTTGCTTGAAAAGGCGGCAGGTGTTGTCGGCACAGCCGATGTAGGAGCACGCCAAATGTTCCAATCGCTGAAAAAATTTAAAGCGCTCCCAGATTACTTGCAAGTATGGCCGGCACACGGAGCAGGAAGCGCATGCGGAAAAGCGCTTGGGGCTGTTCCAGTTTCGACGGTTGGATACGAAAAGTTAAACAACTGGGCATTAAAAATCGAAGATGAGGAACAATTTGTAAAACTACTTCTTACAGGTCAACCAGAGCCTCCAAAATATTTTGCGATGATGAAAAAAGTAAACAAAATCGGTCCTGCCTATTTAAATGAAGAAGAAGTGCCAGCGTTGCAAACGCGTGAGCAACTCGACGAATATAAAGCAAACGGCGCGTTCATTTTAGACGTTCGTCCGTCCGAACAATTTGCGAATGCACATTACGCAGGAGCAATTAACATCCCGTTTAACAAGTCATTTACAAACTGGGCAGGTTGGTTAATTAGTTATGACCAGCATATCGTGTTAATCGCGAACGAAGAGGAGGTGCAAGCCGTTCGTAAAGCGCTTGCTTATATCGGATTAGATCGCGTTGTCGCATACATCGAGCCATCCGTCGCATTAGATGGTGAAGTGGAGAGCTACGAAGAAATTGATGTCCATCAACTACAACAATATGTAAAAGATGACCGTTATTACCTTATTGATGTACGCAATCAAGCAGAATGGGACGAAGGGTATATTGAAGGAGCTCACCACATCATGCTCGGTACACTCGCGGACCGCCTCGATGAAATTCCAGAAGGCAAAACATACGTTGTTCAATGCCGCTCCGGTGCGCGTTCAGCCATTGGCGCAAGCATTTTACAAGCAAAAGGTTTGAAACAAGTGCTTAACTTAAAAGGCGGATATTTAGCGTGGACGAGAGAAAAGCTTCCAGTTGTGAAGCAATCATAAGGGCTGACGTTGTCAGTCCTTTCTTTTCATCTTTCTTCTTTTTTTCTTTATAATGGAAGAGAGGTGAGAACATGCGGTTTTTAGATAAAATTTTTGCATACATTCAAGACGGAATTATCGTCATGGATCACGAAAGAACAATTGTAGAAATGAATCCGGCTGCCAAACGGCTTACCGGCTGGCAACTTGGCGACAAAGTGCCGTATTGCTCGTTTTGTCAACAACGCGATGTGAAAGAAGGTGAAGAGCGCTGTTATTTAATTTCAACAGAGGAAGTGCCTTATTTTTTATCAGAAATGCCGACGTATCACGGACATTTCATCGATGTAGAAATGAGCACAGCGCTCATTCTCGAACAAGATGATGCCAAATATTACTTGCTTGTTTTGCGTGATCAAACGGCAAAGAAAAAAGAAGAAGAGGCGCGCCGTTCAAAATGGATGGTAAAAAAACTAACGGAAGCAAAAGAAGAGGAACATAAACGTTTAGCACAAGAATTGCATGATGGTGTCGGCCAATCGCTCTACAGCATTTCCATCGCATTAGATAATATTATTCAACGTGTGCAAGATGAGAAGCTTCATGCATATGTCAAAGAAGTGCGCGAAGAGCTCGGACGTGTCATGGAAGATGTGAAACTATATGCGCAACAACTTCGCCCAAAAAGTCTAGATGCACTCGGGCTCATCCCGACCATTCAATCGCTTATTCATTCGCTACAATCGAAAATGCCAACTACGTCATTTTCGTTGCAAACGAACGTACATGCACGTTTATCGCCAACAATGGAAATTAATTTGTATCGTATTATTCAAGAAGCGTTGCATAATGTAATGAAATATGCAAAAGCGACAAAGGTGCGTGTTTCGATTGAGCAAACGGAGCGAGAATTACTAGTGTTTGTTGAAGATAACGGCGTTGGTTTTTATGTTGAAGAAAAGCGCGAGGGACTTGGCTTAAAGCACATTCAAGAGCGCGTTTTTCATCTTGGTGGTCAAACGACGATTACATCTATGCCGATGAAAGGAACAACAATTTTTGTGCGCGTGCCGTTAAAGGGGGACGGAGAGGATGAAAGTGTTGATTGTTGATGATCATGATTTAATTCGTAAAGGCATTCGTTTGCTTCTTGAAGGGTTTGGCGATGTGGAAGTCGTCGGGGAAGCAAGCAACGGTTGTGATGCCATCACGCTTGCATTGAAGCATCATCCTGATGTCATTTTGCTTGATTTGTCAATGCCGACAGGGCTTGACGGATTTACGACCGCAAAAACGATTATGGATGAATTAGAAGATGTGAAAGTAATCGTCTTAACGATGCATGACGAGGAAATATATGTGCAAAAAGCGATTCAATATCATATTCACGGTTATTTGTTAAAAAATAGCCAGACGAACGATTTACATGAGGCGTTGCAAGCTGTGTATCACGGCAAACGCTTTTATCGCACCCATATTCCTAAAGAACGACTTGAAAAAATGTTTGCTGAAAAAGAGCCGAAGTCTCCACTAACGAATCGTGAGCGAGAAATTGTACGGCTTACGTTTTTAGGATACACAAATAACCAAATTGCGAACAAGTTGAAAATCAGCCCGAAGACAGTAGAAAATCATAAAACGAACATTATGCAAAAACTCGGTATTAAAGAAAAACATGAACTTATTCAATACGCCTTAAAAAATCATATTGCTGATTTAGTCTAAAGGAGCGTCTCATCATGGAATATACAGTTTCCTATTTACTTGTTCTTTTTCTTATTGGTGCAATTGGCTCCATTTTATCAGGGATGGTTGGCATTGGCGGCTCGGTCATTAAATATCCGATGCTTTTATACATTCCTCCGCTTCTTGGCTTTGTCGCTTTTACGGCACAAGAAGTAGCTGCGATTAGCGCGGTGCAAGTGTTTTTCTCAACGCTTGCGGCCCTGATCGTGTTCAAAAAAGGTGGATACGTATCGTTTCGGCTCGTTGCCTATATGGGAACAGCGATTGTGCTCGGCAGTTTTATCGGTGCATACGGATCGACATTTTTAGCGAATGAAACCATTAACTTCGTTTATGCCATTTTAGCATCGATTGCAGCGATATTAATGTTTCTCCCAAAGCCGAAAGGGAGCGAAGATGTATCGGCGCAACAGCTTACATTCAATCGGTTATATGCGGTCATATTATCGTTTATTGTTGGGGTGGCTTCTGGCATCGTTGGAGCGGCAGGAGCGTTCATTATTGTACCGATTATGCTCGTCATTTTAAAAGTGCCGACGCGCATCGCGATCGGTTCGTCTGTAGCGATTACGTTCATTTCATCCATTGGGGCGACAGTTGGAAAAGTGATGGGTGGACATATGCTCCTTGTCCCGTCGATCGTGATGGTTGTTGCTAGTTTACTAGCTGCTCCTGTTGGGGCAAAACTGAGTCAAAAAATCAATACGAAAACGCTCGAATACATTTTGCTTGTATTAATTGTAGCGACTGTGATAAAAATTTGGTATGAAATGTTTATATAAGCTGGCTCAGTTGAGTCGGCTTTCTTTTGTTCATTGCAACGGTCATGAAAATTTGGTATGATGTTAAATAGTGGAAAAATAAATCAAATAGGATGATGAGGATGAAACGAGCACGTATTATTTATAATCCGACGTCAGGAAGGGAAGTATTTAAAAAGCATTTGCCTGATGTACTGATTCGGTTAGAACAAGCAGGATATGAAACGTCATGTCATGCGACAACAGGGGCAGGGGATGCGACAGAGGCGGCAAGAAAAGCAGTTGAGCGCGAATTTGACCTTGTCATTGCCGCAGGTGGCGATGGAACGATTAATGAGGTCGTCAATGGATTAGCTGATGCGTCTTATCGTCCGAACCTTGGTATTATTCCGGTTGGTACGACGAACGATTTTGCTCGCGCGATCGGTGTACCGCGCTCGATTGAAGGAGCGTGTGATGTGATCATCAACGGGGAAGCGGTGCCGATTGATATTGGAGCGGTAACGAACGAAGGAAAGACGCATTATTTTATTAACATTGCCGGTGGCGGACGTTTGACGGAATTAACGTACGAAGTACCAAGCAAATTGAAAACGATGATTGGTCAACTCGCCTATTATTTAAAAGGAATTGAAATGCTTCCTTCCTTGCACCCTGTCCATGTCAAAATCGAGTACGATGGGAAAATGTTTGAAGGGGCTGTCATGCTGTTTCTCGTTTCATTGACAAACTCTGTCGGCGGCTTTGAAAAATTAGCACCAAACTCATCGTTAAACGACGGCATGTTTGATTTAATTATTTTGAAGGAAACGAACTTAGCTGAATTTATTAAAATTGCGACGCTCGCCTTGCGCGGTGAGCATATTCACGACCCGCACGTCATTTATACGAAAGCAAACCGCGTCAAAGTGTATACAGAAGAAAACATGCAGCTTAATTTAGATGGAGAGTATGGCGGCATGCTTCCGGGCGAATTTGTCAACTTGTATCGTCATATGAACGTATTTGTTCCGAAAGAAAAAGCTGAGCAAATGAGAACAGGGGAGTGAACCTGTTCTTTTTTGTTCGACTATGCTACAATCTTGACAGCATTTTGCGGAAGGGGAAAGATAAATGGAAGCACCAGTAGCAAAAAACGAATATTATGACGTCGTATTTGAAGATTTCACGCACGACGGGGCAGGGGTGGCGAAAATCGATGGTTTTCCAATTTTCGTTCCAAACGGTTTACCCGGCGAAAAAGCGAAAGTGAAAGTAGTAAAAGTAAAAAAAGGGTACGGTTTCGGTCGTTTGATCGAACTGTATGAAAAAAGTGAAGATCGCATGGATGCAGCGTGTCCTATTTATAAACAATGCGGTGGATGCCAGCTGCAACATATTCGTTACGAAGGGCAGCTGAAGGCAAAACATAAACATGTTAAAGAAGTGCTCGCTCGCATCGGGAAAATTGAACATGCGACCGTTCACCCTGTCCTCGGCATGAACGACCCGTGGCGGTATCGAAACAAAGCGCAAGTACCTGTCGGTGAGCGCGAAGGTGGGCTTGTGGCGGGTTTTTATAAAGAACGTAGCCACGACATTATCGACATGGACGCCTGTTTGATCCAACAAGAAATGAATGATATCGTCGTGCAAACCGTCAAACAAATTTGCGAGCAATATAACATCCCAGCCTACAATGAACAGACGCATAAAGGTGTGCTTCGTCACATTATGGCGCGCTATGGGGCAACGACAAAGGAAGTGATGGTCGTTTTAATTACACGCACCGAGGAGTTGCCGCATAAAAAGAAAATCGTTGAAGCAATTGTACAACGTGTCCCGAACGTGAAGTCCATTGTGCAAAACATAAACCCGAAGCGGACGAATGTCATTATGGGAGAGCATACGCGCGTGCTTTGGGGATCGGAATATATGTATGACTATATCGGCGACATTCGGTTTGCGATTTCTGCCCGTTCCTTTTATCAAGTAAACCCTGAGCAAACGAAAGTGCTGTACGAAAAAGCGCTGGAATATGCGGAGTTGACTGGGAAGGAGACAGTCATTGATGCGTATTGTGGCATCGGAACGATTTCGCTCTTTTTAGCAAAAAACGCGAAAAAAGTGTACGGGGTCGAAATCGTTCCCGAAGCGATTGCCGATGCGAAACGAAACGCTGAACTAAACGGCATGACAAACGTTGAATTTGCGGTCGGAGAGGCGGAAGTCATCATCCCGAAATGGTACGAGCAAGGAGTGCGCGCTGACTGTATCGTCGTTGATCCTCCTCGAAAAGGCTGTGATGAATCATTGCTACAAACGATGATCACCATGAAACCGAAGCGCATTGTCTACGTCTCATGCAATCCCGCAACACTCGCACGAGATTTGCGCATATTAGAAGACGGTGGATACAAAACGATCGAAGTCCAGCCGGTCGACATGTTCCCGCATACGATGCATGTGGAGTGTGTTGCAAAATTAGAACGTGGTTTTGTACACTCAAAATAAACTCGTTCCACTAAAATAATAACCGTTCATCATGAGAAA
>NZ_DAITON010000092.1:0-9423 GCF_036834105.1 Anoxybacillus sp.
TCCGTACGTACGGTGGTGTGAGAGGACGGAGGTTAATCACCTCCTCCTACTCGATCTACTTATTCAATTGGAATAAATGTTTTCTTTTGTGGGAGGCGAATAATGAGTTTGCCATCTTGAAACGATGCTTGAATATTTGTTTGTGACACAGGATAAGGGAGGAAAATGCTTTTCGTTGCTCGCTCATACGTACGTTGGCGATGAACGAATTTGTTTTCATCATCGATCGTTTCTATTTGCTCATCGTAAACGACAGACAACAAAAGGCGAGTATCATCGACAAATTGTAAATGAATATTTTCCCGTTTCGCATTTGGAATATGGGCGACGATGACGTATTCTTCATTTGTTTCGCGTACATCAACGCGAATATAGACGGGTGAAAATGTACGATGCACATACTCATCGAGCGTATACAACAATTTTTTTAATGATCGATCATCGAAAAACGATTCAAACATATGAGACAAATCTTTTTTCATACATATCACTCCTTGCGACATACGTTTGTTCGTAATATATGCAGGAAAAAATAAATTGTTCGCGAAACTTTTTATGACGGCATTCGTAAATATTATGGGAAAGAGATGAGAAAGGGAGAGATCATGTGCGTAAAAAAACGGAGAAAAAAGAGCGCCCCAATGTAAAGAGCATCGTAAACAAATATAAAGAAAAAGGAATGAATATTAGCTTATGCAAGCCACGTTCAGCGATGAAATGGTTTTTTGTGCAAAATTGTTGCCTTTTTCCACGGGTATGATACAATAAAAACAAAGTTCATATATGTCAAGAGATGTAGAGAGACCGTACATGCATAGTAAGCGAGTGCTTATTATGCTTGTTTCGGTCTCTTTTTATTTTTTGAATAAGGGAGAGATTGCGATGTTTTCTGCAACACAGCGTATGGAAGTCGTGAACGAAATGAGCAAAGCAACATACGACGTGCTCGTCATTGGAGGGGGAATTACCGGTTGTGGCATTGCGCTAGATGCGGTGACGCGCGGAATGAAAACCGCGCTCATTGAGATGCAAGATTTTGCGGCAGGAACGTCAAGCCGTTCAACAAAACTTGTTCACGGTGGTTTGCGCTATTTAAAGCAGTTCGAAGTGAAAATGGTCGCTGAAGTAGGGAAAGAGCGGGCGATTGTGTATGAGAACGGTCCGCATGTGACGACGCCAGAGTGGATGCTCCTTCCGATTCATCGTGGAGGCACGTTTGGAAAATGGAGTACATCAATTGGCTTATGGCTGTATGACCATTTAGCTCGCGTCAAAAAAGAAGAGCGAAGAACGATGTTGTCCGCCCATGAAACATTGCAAAAAGAGCCGTTAATTAAACGAGATGGATTGCTTGGCGGCGGTTATTATGTTGAGTATCGGACAGATGATGCACGATTGACAATCGAAGTGATTAAAAAAGCGGTTGAGTGCGGTGCACACGCTGTAAACTATGTGAAAGCTGAATCGTTTTTATATGATGAACAAGGTCGCGTCATCGGTGTCATATGTCGCGAGCAAATGACGAACAAATCATTTGCGATTTATGCTAAGAAAGTCGTCAATGCCGCAGGTCCGTGGGTCGACACATTGCGTGAAAAAGACGGCTCACATGTCGGGAAGAAGTTACGTTTGACAAAAGGAGTGCACATTGTCATTGATCAAGCGCATTTTCCACTCAAGCAAGCGGTATATTTTGATACACCTGACGGCCGCATGGTATTTGCGATTCCGCGCGATGGAAAAACGTACGTTGGCACGACAGATACGTTTTATGATGGAGATCGCATCCATCCAAAAATGACGAAGGGAGATCGCGACTATTTGCTGCGTGCCATTCATTACATGTTTCCATCAGTGCATGTTACGGAGGAACATATTGAATCGAGTTGGGCTGGATTACGTCCTCTAATTTACGAAGAAGGAAAAGATCCATCAGAAATTTCTCGTAAAGATGAAATTTGGCAATCTGCCTCTGGTCTTATTACGATTGCAGGTGGAAAATTGACAGGTTATCGAAAAATGGCCGAAACGGTTGTGGATCTGATCGCTAAACAGCTAGAGAAGACGTGTCGCCCTTGTCAGACGAAACATTTGCCTATTTCTGGAGGAGATATAGGTGGCGCAAATGAATGGCATACGTTTATATCAAAAAAAGTGATGGAAGGAATGAGTTACGGCTTTACCGAACAACAAGCGAAACAGCTCGTTCAACGATATGGGACGAATGTCGATCGTTTATTTGCGCTCGCCCACACATATGATCGAAATAGCACGTTACTTCCAATTGACTGGTACGTGATGTGCATGTATGCCCTTGAATACGAAATGGCGGTCACCCCGCTCGACTTTTTTATTCGTCGCACAGGGGCGCTCTTTTTCGACATTCATGCTGTTCGGCAATGGAAAGGGGCAGTCACTCAGCTTATGCAATCTTATTTCAACTGGACAGACGAAGAGCGAAACCGATATGAACAACAAGTAAACGTTGCGCTTCACGACGCAATAACTCCTTGCGACGAAGCAAAACATTAGTTAGGCGGGTTCTCCTGCCTTTTCTATTTCTTTTAGCTTTTCAATAATGCGCCGTTTACGATAAAACATGGCGCCAGCTTCAGCGATGTCGGCAATCATTGCTTGATTTGTCCACGCGCCAAACAGCATCCCTACTATTGGAATGGTTTGAAATAGCTTTTTCCAACCGTATTGGTCGCGAAATGCCCAAACGATTTCTCTCCATCCTTGCAATTGAGCAATCGTTTGTTGTTCGTTTTTCATCGACCATTCGTTTAAAACAGCTTGTTTTCCAACGACGTCCGCAAGCGCAAACTGCAGACATTTTACAATAAATAACCGCTCCCCTTTTTGATGAGGATGAAATCCGTATATGATCGCAATCTCTTGCAACGTTTTTAAAGCCGTTCCGAGAACGACAACAACGTCAAGTAATAACGTGAACGCCCCTCCAAAGCCTGTTGTTGCCCCTTGATATGTCGCGAATGTTTTACGTTTTGCTACAAGTCTCTCGCAAGCTTCATTCATCTTTTGCAAAGGAAGTAAGCGCACAGCATCTAACGTCACATTCCCATAAAATGATGATAAAACAGCTTTTTCATTTACTAAATATTGTCCACCTGTTTGAATATATTGTCCGAGCTCATCAAGCAATTGCGTCATTTTTTTATGTATCCATAATGGCGTGAAACGGTCAAGTAAAATAAATGGAAGACGGCTTATTTTCTCCCAAAACCAAATGTCTTTTTGTTCTTTCTCCCATTGCTCAATATGATGGAGTTGCTCAATTAAAAACGATTTGTCATCCATTTCCCTCACCTCGTGTATACATACGTATGAAAAAAAGGAAAGTTTCACGAAGAACACCGGCGAGTTGCCGGTGTTTAGTGAAATTGTACGTCAATTCGTTTTTTTCCGTCTGCTTGTGCTTTCGGGATGCGAATTTCAAGCACCCCATTTTTATACGATGCTTGTACGTTTTCGTGCGCTGCAGGGGAAGGGAGAGGGATCGTGCGATAAAATCGTCCGAAAAACCGCTCCTGCCGATGCATATGCTCATCATGTATATCGTGTTGTTTGCGCACTTGTCCGCTAATAGACAACGTTTGGTGGTCAATATGAATATCGACATCTTCTTTTCGTTCTAATCCCGGGATGTCGCAAGTGACAATCATTTCTTTTTCGTTTTCATGCACATCGACGCGCGGCATACGAAAAGCATCGTCAATATGTGAGAAGAGGGAAGGGAAGTTTGAAAACATACGTTCAACATCCCGACGCATCACATCTAATGAACGGAATGGGTCCATCGCCAAGCCTCCTTACATCGTATTCGGTACGTATTTTGCGCAAACGGCAGGATATTATACAAAAAACTTGCCTTAACGGGAAGGCAAGTTTTCCAATTGCTGTACGTATAAACGAACGAGTTCGTATTGTTGTTTCGCATGAAGCGATGATGTTGCAATGCGTGTTATAGCTAATGAAAATTTTTCATAAGGTGACTTTCTTAAGCGCGGATGCGTCATTTCATCTAGTAAATCACGGCGGATGGCATCAAGTAATACGTCCTCCGCTTCATTTTCTGTCGCAGGCAATGAACGGTTCGACCATAACGACCGATATGCGTCTAGCAGCTCCATCGAACAACCCCCTTAGTCAATGCGTTCAATCGTTTCAGCCATTTGCAAAAATGCATCTAACTCATCCGGCTGTTGAATAAAAATTGTCAACCGCATCGCCGGTTCATTTTTTACGACGAACACATACACTTCGCCGTCTTCAATCGCGCTTTTATATACGTCTGCACCGTTTAAACGTGTTCCTTTTGTCCATGCCATTTTCTCGACATGTCCATCTTTACTGCTCGCTTTTACATATTGTTCGGCTTGTTCGGCAATGAGCGACCAATCTGCCCCTTCATCGATCAGTTCGACAGTCATCGACGCTTTCTCTTCATCGAGAAAAATCATATCTTTTCCTGGCTCGACTGCTTCCGCCATATAGCCGTTTAAAATATTTGCTCGAAACGGTTGATTGCTGCTTTTATATGTGAAAAACTGTTCTTTCGGTTGTTCATTCGTTTCAGTTTTTTTCCGTTCAATCGTCTTGGCCATCGTCATGAACGTTTCTAGCCAATTTTCTTCTTTCTTTGTAAACACGGTCAGAAACATTGGGGCATCTCCTGTCACACCAACGATATAAACGATATCGTTATCGACAGGCGCTTCATATACGATCGCATCTTCAAAAGGTATTGTGCCTTCAAACGGCGTCGCTTGTTCAGAGACGGCCATTGCTCGTTCTTTTGCGTACGTTTCCATTTGATCTTTCGCTTCTTTCGGCAACAGCTCAATTCGCATCCATTGTTCATGTTCGCTTTCATGCATGACAACATCTTTTCCTGGTTCTTCTGCTTCTAAACTAAATTTTGGTAATAACGAAATGCTAAACGGCTGATTTGTGCTTTCAACGAGTGTGAAATCAAGTGGCGTTTGTTCTTTTGTTTGCTTTTTATTCGCAACGGGTTGTTCGGCTGGTGCGGTTGTTTGCTCGCTGCAGGCAGAAAGCAAAGTAACAACCGCCACGATACTCATCAATAACTTCGACTGTTGTTTCATCCTTGTCGCTCCTTTAACGGTTTTTACTTTTATTGTCGTATAGTTTTACGTTTCATGCAAGTATTCCTTTTTATACATGACCGTCCGATTTCGTCCTTGTTTTTTCGCCTCATATAAAGCGATGTCTGCTTGTTTAAACAAATCCGCTTCATTGGCGGCGAGGGTTGGAAAAATCGAGATACCGATGGAAATCGTAATATGAACCGTTTGCTTTTGTAATAAAAAGGGGTGGTGCTCAATTGTAGTACGTAGCTGTTCAGCAAATTGAAACGCTCCTTGCTCACAACTCGGCAATAAAAATGAAAACTCCTCGCCGCCATTGCGAAAAGCTAGCCCATGTTTCGGAGTAATTGAACGAACGAGTTCGCCAAGCTCACGTAAAATGATGTCACCGCCATCATGTCCATACAAGTCGTTAATTGACTTAAAGCGGTCAATATCAAATAAAATGAGCGATAAACAACCGTTTTTTTTCTTCACTTGTGCCATGTTTTCATGCAGTAGTGTATGAAACTGGCGAACGTTATACAGTCCGGTTAAAAAGTCGGTCGTTGCCCAAGTTTTATAATGTTGCAACATTTCTTTTGATTGGCGAATATCTTTGCAAATATGAGCGGCGATATACGTGGAAACGATTGAAATGGGCCAAAGAACAAATAGCGTTTCAATGTAAATGTCGGGGTCTCGGACATTAATAAATAACGCAAGCGAAATGAAACACATGCTGTAGACGTTCATCCAAAACGTTGTCATCAGTAGATGTTGCTTTAGCGAGCGGCTCATTAGTCCACAGCCGATTGCAATAATAAGCGAGATAAAAAAAGATGTGATGGATGCAGATACATTGCCGAATAAAAATCGCCCTGCCCCCATCATCATGCCTGCCGCAAGTGCGCTTGGCATTCCCCCATAGTAGCTAATGATCACGAGCGGAATGTGGCGCAAGTCCGCAATCACTCCATGTTCGAGCGGAATCGAAAAAAACATGAGCACGAGGCTAAGTAAACCGCAAAAAGCTCCTGCGAGTAGGCGCATATGAAGAGGGGATTGTTTATGAATGGTATACGGCAAAAATTTACTAATTAAATAAAAACCTGCAATCAGTATGCCGCTATTCGCAATAAATTGCTTAAACATCGTCCGCTCCTCCTTCCTTTAGCCAATATATGCGGACGAAAAAAAATGTTGCGGACAAACGCCGCAACATCTCTAAATTGAAATGGCCCATTCACCGTTCCGCATAATCGGCTCGCGAACGCCGTCTTTTGTGACGCCATCGACGTTCAATTCATGGGAACCGATCATAAAATCTTCATGCACTAAACTGTCGTTCGCCCCACGCTCAAGCAACTCTTCGGTGCGCATATGTGTTCCGTTTTTGATATTTGTCGGATATGCCTTTCCGAGCGCTAAATGCGACGCCGCGTTTTCATCAAATAACGTATTATAAAATACGAGATTTGATTGTGAAATAGGTGAGCGGTGTGGAACGAGCGCAATTTCACCGAGACGACGAGCTCCTTCATCTGTATCAAGTAAATGTTTTAACGTGTCATAGCCGATTTCTGCCGTAAAATCGACGACTTTTCCATCTTGAAATGTAAGCGTAAAGCCGTCAATAATATTGCCGCCGTAGTTAAGCGGTTTCGTGTTGCGAACGACCCCGTTCGTTCCATCTTTATGAGGCATCGTAAATACTTCTTCGGTTGGTATGTTTGGATTGAATATAATGCCGTCTGTGCTCTTCGCTGCACCGCCAGCCCAAATATGCCCATCTGGAAGCTCCACCGTTAAATTTGTTTCTGGCCCGTTATAAATGAGCTGTTTATATTGCTTATTGTTTAAATAATCAACGATGCGAGCTAATTTTTCATTGTGCGCTTTCCATGCTGCAATCGGATCGTCTTGATCGACGCGTGTCACTTGGAAAATGACATCCCATAATGCTGCCATTCCTTCTTCTTCGCTCATATGTGGGAACACTTTTTTTGCCCATGCTGGCGTCGGCACGGCAATTAATGACCAACAGTTATGATCGGCCATTAGGCGACTACGGTAGTTTTGCAGCGCCACGTTTGCTGCTTTTGTTGCTGCAGCTACCCGTGAAGGAGCAATATCTTTTAATAAGTCTGGATTTGGTGCATAAATGCTTAAAAACGCCCCACCTTTTTCAGCCACTTCTTCCCGTCCTTTCGCAAGCCATGATGGGTATTCATGAAGTGCTTCTTCGGGCGCATGTTTAAACTTTATGTACGTCATTTCTTCATCGCTCCACTCCACATGCACATGTTTTGCTCCTGCTTCGTACGCTTTCTCAGCGATTTTACGCACGAGCGGAGCGGACGGAAGCGGCGCGTTAATAAACAACGTTTGTCCTAGTTGAATGTTGACGCCGACACGTACAGCTAATTGTGCGTATTTTTCCAATTGTTTTTCTAACATAACAAAACCTCCTTATCGTAAAGCATACTACCATTTTAACAAAACGGATGATGTTGTGAAAACATTTTCACCTGTATTATGATGAAGGAAGGAATATAACTAGAAAGGGAATGACTTATGGAATGTGGTGACCAACAATTATGTTATGTTGAAGGCATATTTATTCGTGCTTATGAACGAACAGTTGATGTGCAAGTGAAGGGGGAGACGCTTACGTTCACGACGAACGAGCCGATGATCGGCTTTTGTGCCGGTGACGATGTTGGGGTGGCGTTTTGCGAAATCGAAGGGGAAAAGAAACTTATTTCAATGGAACGAAAAGACGGTTCAGCACTTTCGTACGTCAATGGAGAATATTTTGCCGACATCATTTTTATTCAGTGGGTAAATGAAACGTCGTTTTTATTTGATATATATCGTTCCCCTTATCGAGATTATGAAATGATGACGACGAACGAATCGTTTCCATGTGAACGTGAAACAACGATGACTGTTTTGTTCGTTCGCGAAGACGGAAAAAATATATTGAAAAAGGTTGTTGCGAAATGAAAGTTATTATTGCACCAGATTCATTTAAGGGGAGTTTATCGGCACATGATGAGTGCGCCGTAATCAAAAAAGCGTTTTTCGATGAATATCCGGAAGGGGCAGTTACGACCGTTCCGATGGCAGACGGAGGCGAAGGGACGATGGAAGCGATCGTTTCAGCGATGAATGGCTTCGTTCAACCGGTAACGGCTCGCGGCCCACTTTTTGATGCGCAGCAAGCAGCATACGGTGTTGTCGGTGATACAGCGGTCATTGAAGTAGCACAAGTCATCGGCTTGCCGCTCGTTCCAAACGAAAAAAGAAATCCGCTTCATACGACAACGTACGGTGTAGGGGAAGTGATCATAGCAGCGCTTGAGGCAGGCTATCGCCGTTTTGTCATCGGGCTTGGTGGAAGCAGCACAAACGACGGGGGGTTTGGGATGTTATGTGCACTTGGTGCAACATTTACAAACGCATACGGGGAACGGTTGCCCCCGATGCCGTCTTCGCTCCCTCATATTGCTCACGTCGATATGACATCGGTTGACCGACGCGTGTATGAAAGTGAGTTTCTCGTTGCTTGTGATGTCGATAATCCGCTGTATGGCGAGCGCGGTGCTTCACACGTATTCGGTCCGCAAAAAGGGGCGGATCGTGAAACGGTTCGCATATTAGATCAGTGGCTACATACGTATGCACAAAAAATCGAACAGCACACAAATCTTTTTTATGCACAAGAGCGTGGAGCGGGGGCAGCAGGAGGATTAGGATTTGCTTTTTTATATGACTGGGCGTAAAACCCCTATGCCTTTAGGCTAGGGGATGTAAGCCCTAACTACTTTGTGTTTGAATGTACTTTTGAATAGTCTCTTTACTAACATTCCCGATGCTACATGAGAAGTAGTCATCACTCCAAAAGGTACGCTCTTTCCAAAAATGTCGGCATAAGTACGCTTCTTGTTTTTGCCATATCCGATAAGTTGTAAGTTGTTTCAACAACCTAACCATTTCAAGAATACTCCACTTTGGAGAGTAACGAATGAGGATATGGATATGGTCTTGGTCTATTTCTTGCTCGACAATTAACCAACCGTCATGAGTGGCGATACATTCGATTTCAGCCTTCATGTCACAACCTACCTTTGACAAGAGTTTTTTTCGATATTTGCAAACAAATATGAAGTGACACATAAGCAAGTGCTTACTATGATTTTCGGAAATATACTTCATTGCTTTTCTAGGCCTTTGCGAATCAGTTCGTAGACCGCACCTGCAAAACTTGAAATGTAATTTTCTTTTTGATACTTTTCTATTTCTG
>NZ_DAITON010000093.1:0-9167 GCF_036834105.1 Anoxybacillus sp.
AGAACATAAAACGCTTGTTTAATTCCTTGTGTCGCACAAGGTTTTTTTTCGTAAAAAAACGGTTGACAAACGGGTGGGGTTTTTGTAATATACTCATAGAGGTAATGGTAATAACTTATTTTTTTAAAACAAAATATACCCTTATGAGTATAAAGAGGTGATAAAAATGAAGCATATATTGCCACAGGAAGTAGAACAACAATTAAAAGAAGGGCGTGCGCTAAGCATTATTGATGTGCGCGAGGATGAAGAAGTGGCTCAAGGGAAAATTCCTGGTGCTCGTCACATCCCGCTCGGTCAACTACTTGAGCGGATGAATGAGGTGAATAAAGATCAAGAACATATTCTTGTTTGTCGCTCAGGAAACCGAAGCGGTATGGCTTGTCAATTGTTAGAAAGTTACGGATACCGCGTCGTAAATATGACGGGCGGGATGCTTGAATGGACAGGAGAAGTTGAAAAAGGGGAGGGAGTAAAGTGACAATTCACGTAGATTATGTCGTTGATGCGCGCGGACTAGCGTGTCCGATGCCGATTGTTCGTACGAAAAAGGCGATGGAGCAATTACAACCTGGTCAAGTGCTTGAGGTGCAAGCAACGGATAAAGGATCGCTTGCTGATATTCAAGGTTGGGCAAAAAATACAGGACACCAATACATCGGAACGATCGAAGAAGGGGAGGTATTGAAGCATTACCTTCGTAAGGTGAATCCTACCGAAGTGAAAGAAGAAACAAAATACCCTCATGTCGTCGCTTTAGACGAATTGCAAAGAAAAGTAGAAAACAATGAACAACCGTTTATTTTAGATGTGCGTGAAGAAGCAGAATATGCGTTTGGTCATATACCAGGGGCATATCATATTCCGCTTGGACAATTAGAAACACGTATGAATGAATTAAACAAAAATGAGACGATTTACGTCATTTGTCGAACAGGCAATCGCAGTGACCTTGCAGCCCAACAATTAGCTGAAAAAGGATTTGCGCATGTATTTAACGTCATTCCAGGTATGACAGAATGGAAAGGAACAATGGTTAAAGGGGGAAATGAATAATGAAAAAACGTGTAGCAATTATTGCAGCAAACGGCGGTTTATTTGATGCATATAAAGTATTTAACATTGCAACAGCAGCTGCAGCAACAGAAGCAGAAGTAGCGATTTTCTTTACGTTTGAAGGATTGAATTTAATTCATAAGGAAGCGTATAAACAACTGCCGTTACCAGAAGGAAAAGAACAAATTCAACAAGGATTTGCACAAGCGAACGTCCCATCCATTCCAGAACTCGTGGGGATGGCGCAAGAAATGGGCGTGAAGTTTATCGCATGCCAAATGACGATGGATGTCATGGGATTAACAAAAGAACATTTTGTAGACGGCATTGATGTTGGTGGAGCCGTTACATTCCTTGATTTTGCGAAAGACGCTGACATTACGTTAACATTTTAAGGAGGGAAAAACATGAAAGCGGATCTTGTTGTTGATGCAAAAGGGTTAGCGTGTCCAATGCCGATTGTTCGGACAAAAAAAGCGATGGATACGTTACAATCAGGTCAAGTGCTAGAAATTCATGTCACGGATAAAGGAGCAAAAAACGATTTATCTGCATGGGCGAAATCGGCTGGTCATGAAATGATCGACATGATTGAAGAGGGCGATGTACTAAAATTTTGGGTTCGTAAAGCGTAGTGAACATCGGGAATGCGTCCCGATGTTCAATATAAGGAGTGAGCTAGCATGAGCATAGGTTTTATCGTGACGATTTTTCTCATCGGCTTCATCGGTTCGTTCATTTCCGGCATGGTTGGGATTGGTGGTTCAATTATTAAATATCCGATGTTGCTATATATCCCACCATTGTTAGGCTATGCGGCATTCAGCGCGCATGAAGTATCAGGCATTAGCGCCATTCAAGTATTATTCGCGACGATTGGCGGTGTTTGGGCGTACCGTAAAGGTGGGTATTTAAACAAGACGTTAATTATTTACATGGGAACGAGCATTTTGATCGGTGGTTTCATTGGCGGTTACGGCTCGAAATTAATGAGCGAAGGTGGCATCAATATCGTTTATGCGGTGTTAGCTACTATCGCGGCAATGATGATGTTTGTTCCAAAAAAAGGAATTGATAACATTCCGCTTGATCAAGTAACATTCAACAAATGGCTTGCTGCGTTATTAGCATTCATTGTCGGTGTAAGTGCTGGAATTGTTGGTGCTGCTGGTGCATTTATTCTCGTTCCGATTATGCTTGTCGTATTGAAAATTCCAACGCGCATGACAATCGCGACCTCGCTAGCTATTACGTTTATTTCATCGATTGGGGCAACAGTAGGAAAAATTACGACGGGGCAATTTGATTTTTGGACGGCGTTCATTATGGTTGTTGCAAGTTTAATTGCTTCCCCGATTGGAGCGAATGTTGGTAAAAAGGTAAATACGAAAATATTACAGTTTATTTTAGCAGCACTTATCGTAGCAACAGCGATTAAAATTTGGTTGGATATTTTGTAAAAAATGTTGAAAAGTTCATCCTTTATGTTATAATACTCATAGGGGTATATAAAATACCGGAACATGAAAGGAGGAATAGGAAGATGAAACAAGTCACTGTATATACGACAACAACATGTCCATATTGTACATTGTTAAAAAACTTTTTAGCTGAACGGGGCATTCCGTTTAAAGAAGTGAATTTGCATCAACATCCTGAAGCTGTTGATTATGTTGTTCGTTCGACAGGGCAAATGGGAGTGCCGCAAACAGAAATTAACGGGCGTTGGGTAATTGGATTTGATCCTCAACGAATTATGCAATTGTTGCAACAATAATTTTTTTATCTACATTAATACCCTATTAGGTATAAAGGAGAGGTGGATGACATATGTCAGTATATGCGTTAACAGCACAACAAATAAATGAGATGATTGTAAATAAGGAACCATTTTTCTTATTTGATGTTCGCAATGAATCAGACTTTGCAGATTGGAAAATTGAAGGGGAACAAATTGAATATTTAAATATCCCTTATTTTGAATTAATTGATGGTGTTGAGCCAGTATTAGATCGTTTGCCAAAAGATAAAAAAATCGTCGTCGTTTGCGCAAAAGAAGGATCTTCTATGATGGTTGCGGAAATGCTCGCCGAAAAAGGATTAGAAGTATTTTATTTAAAAGGCGGCATGAAAGCATGGAGTGAATATTTGTATCCGGTTGTCGTATATCAAAATGAAGATATGAAAGTATATCAATTCATCCGAGTCGGCAAAGGTTGTCTTTCCTATATGGTCGTATCAGGAAAAGAAGCTCTTATCGTTGATCCATCACGATTCATTGATGCGTACAAAGAAGTGGCCGAAAAAGAGCAAGTAGCAATTACACATATTGTTGATTCACACTTACACGCAGACCACATTTCCGGTGGATATGCATTAGCGAAGGAAACAGGTGCGAAATATTATTTAATGAAGAGCGAAGGAGCGGTATTTGAATTTGAACCGCTAGAAAATCACGATCGCATCGAGTTTGAAAGAGTAAGTTTAGAAGTATTAGCGATTAAAACACCAGGTCATACTCCGGGAAGTGTATCGTTCTTCGTAAACAATAAATTGTTATTCTCAGGCGATACTATTTTCGTTAGCGGCCTTGGTCGACCAGATCTTGGTGGAAAAGCGCGCGAGTGGGCAAAAGACTTGTATGACACAGTGTATAACAAAGTTGCACAAATTGCCGATGACGTCATCGTTCTCCCTGCGCACTATGCAAACTTTGATCAAGAAGTGAATGAACAGGGATATATCGGTAATACGTTAGGCAACATTCGTCAAATGAATGAAATGATGCAAGGGAAAACGCAAGAGGAATTCGTTGAACACGTGGCGCAGTCAGCATCTTCTGAAACACCGCCGAACTTTGAAGACATTATTGCGATTAACCGTGGTGTGAAAGATGCAACGCCAGAACAACAACAAGAACTAGAAATTGGTCCGAACCGTTGCGCTGTTCACCATACACATTAAAACAAAATACCCCAATTTGTTGGGGTATTTTGTTTCTAGAATGAAAGGAGATGAACAAATGGAAAAGAAGGAGAAAACAACAATTATTTTATTTAGTGGTGATTTAGATAAAGCGATGGCAGCGTTTATTATTGCTAATGGCGCCGCAGCTTATGATCATGATGTGACGATTTTCTTCACGTTCTGGGGATTAAATACATTACGAAAGGAAGAGCATGTCCCTGTGAAAAAAGGATGGCTTGAAAAAATGTTCGGCTGGATGATGCCAAAAGGAGCGAATCGACTAGGATTATCGAAGATGAACATGGGTGGACTCGGTCCAAAAATGATTAAACATGTGATGAAAAAACATAACGCGATGACGCTTCCACAATTAATTGAAATGGCGCAAGAGCAAGGGGTGAAACTTGTCGCTTGTACGATGACAATGGATTTATTAGGCATTAAGAAAGAAGAATTAATTGATGGTGTTGAACTTGGAGGGGTCGCGGCTTATTTAGGAGATGCGACAGAAGGAAAAGTAAATTTATTTATTTAAACCTCGCTTATAGCGAGGTTTTTTTCGATTTCATGAAACTTTTTGGACACAATAGTCGTATACAATGTATGTGAAAGTATTCTCTTTTATTTTCGTTCATTTTTCATTACAATATAAAATGATGGAGGGATGATGTAATGTTTTTTCATCCAATGGATTTTCTTATTTTAATCGCCTTTGCCGTATCTATTTGGGCGCAGTTTAAAGTAAAAGGAAACTTTAACAAATGGTCAGATGTACCTGCCTCAGCTGGTTTAGCAGGGGCAGAAGTGGCACGTCTTATTCTTGACCGTCACGGTTTATATGATGTGCCAGTAGAGCTTGTGCCAGGAACACTTACAGATCATTACGATCCGATTGCTCGCGCTGTTCGCTTATCAGAGCCTGTGTACTATGGTCGTTCGATCGCTGCAGTTTCGGTAGCGGCTCATGAAGTTGGTCATGCGGTGCAACATCAAGAAGCATACGGTGCGCTCGTATTACGTCATCGCATGTTCCCGTTAGTGAATTTTACGTCTGGTATTGCTCCTTTCCTTCTTTTAGGTGGGTTTTTATTACAACAATTTTCTTTAATTGGTCTAGGGATCATTTTATTCTCATTTGCGGTAGCATTCCAAGTTATTACGTTGCCAGTTGAGTTTAATGCAAGTTCGCGTGCAAAAGACTATATGATTGCGGAAGGTATTATTCGCAATGAAGAAGAACGCGGAGTCAATAAAGTATTAAATGCCGCGGCACTAACGTATGTTGCTGCAGCGCTTATTTCGGTGTTAGAATTAATTAAGTATGTGCTTATTTTTGTACAAGGGAACAATGAAGATTAATCAATAGGAGGTGGCATCCGCACGCATGATGCGTGCGGACGTTCGTTGGACATATTTAGTTTATGGATGATCGTTTTTCTTATTGCGCTTACTGGTTTTTTTGTCGCTTCGGAATTTGCGATTGTGAAAGTGCGTCCGTCACGTATCGATCAACTCATTGAGGAAGGCAATAAAAAAGCAGTAGCAGCCAAACATGTTATTACTCATTTAGATGAGTATTTATCTGCCAATCAACTAGGGATTACAATGACATCACTCGGTCTCGGTTGGCTTGGAGAACCAACGGTGGAACGAGCGCTTCGGCCGCTTTTTGATGAGTTTGATGTATCGCCATCATTTGCCCATGGCGCTTCTTTTATTGTTGCATTTGCGATAATTACGTTTATTCATGTCGTTATTGGTGAATTAGCACCGAAGACGATTGCGATTCAAAAGGCGGAAACCATTACGCTATGGACAGCGCGCCCACTTATGTTGTTTTATCGCGTCATGTATCCGTTTATTTGGTTGTTAAATGGGTCTGCGCGTTTAGTCGTTCGTTTATTTGGTTTTCAGCTATCTAATGAACAAGAATTGGCTCATTCCGAAGAAGAGTTGCGTCTTTTGTTATCAGCAAGCTATAAAAACGGAGAAATTAATCATACGGAATATAAATATGTGAATAACATTTTCCGATTTGATGACCGAGTCGCAAAAGAAATTATGGTTCCACGAAAAGAAATTGTTGCGCTAGATGTGAACGATTCGATGGAACATGTGTTACAAACGATTCGTGAAGAAAAGTATACACGTTATCCTGTCATTGATGGGGACAAAGACCATATACTCGGTTTAGTCAACGTGAAAGAGTTGTTTACTGATCTTGTTGTAAACTGTCACGAGCGAAGGCAGTTGAGTCAATATATTCGCCCCATTATTCAAGTGATTGAAACAATTCCAATTCAAGATTTGCTTGTGAAAATGCAAAAAGAGCGTATTCATATGGCCATTTTAGTTGATGAGTACGGCGGAACGTCTGGTTTAGTGACGGTAGAAGACATTTTAGAAGAAATCGTCGGGGAAATTCGTGATGAATTCGACATCGATGAGACGCCGTTGATTCAAAAAGTAGATGAGAACCGTACAATTGTAGATGGAAAAGTGCTCATTCATGAAATTAATGATTTATTCGGCTTAGAAATTGATGATACCGATGTCGACACGATTGGCGGATGGATGTTAACAGAGCGTTATAATATTCGTCCTGGAGAACAAATTGAGTTTGGTGATTATGTCTTCACTGTTATGCAGCTGGACGGCCATCATGTAAAAAAAATTGAAGTGGCGCGTCGTCCGCAAACGGTAGACATCGTAAAAGACGTCAATGAAGAGGCTGCGTTATAATAACGAGCCTCTTTTTATATTTCCAAAAACATCTTCATCGTATAAGGCACGACATGTGATAATCTCTTTCGTAAATGGATGTGGAAACGAAAGAGAGATGGCATGTAATGCTTGCCGATTAAGCCACGGTTTTCCCCCATATAATGTATCTCCAACTAACGGATGTCCGATATAGCTCATATGGACGCGAATTTGATGTGTTTTCCCTGTATCAAGCGTTAGGCGAACGAGTGATACATCTTTTTGCTTATCATATTTGAGACGCTCGTAATGCGTAATGGCATGATCTCCCGTTTTTGATACGCGCCGTCTCGTTGGATGATGGCGATCGCGGCCGATTTTAGCCGCGATTGTCCCTTTTTTCTGTTTGACATATCCGTGAACTAAAGCAATATATGTGCGCTGAATGGCACGTTCGGCTAAATATTTATCGAGAATAGCTCCAGCAAGCGCATGTTTGGCGAACAAAATTGCACCGCTCGTGTCGCGATCGAGCCGATGGACATGACGAACTTTGCTGTGAATGCCTTCGCATTGAAAGTGAAATGCAACCGCATTTGCTAGCGTGTTCGTTTCGCCTTCGTGCGTCGGATGGACGTCCATATGCGCTGGTTTGTTAATAACGAGCACATGCTCATCTTCAAATATAATATGAAGCGGGATATATGTTGGAGCTGGCTCAATATGTTCTTCTTTTATGCGAATGCGAATGCGATCATGAGCTGAAATGATCGTATGAAAAGGAACGAGTCTGTCATTTATTGCTACTCCTTTTGTCATACGCCATTCATGTAACATTTTTTTTGGAACGAACCACTTTGTCCGGAACGCTTGCTCAATAGATAGGCCAACCCAAGAAGATGGGGCGTCAAATATGAACCAGCTTCCTTTTTTCTGTACTTTCATTCGTCTCACTCTCTCTTTACAAGAAATTACCAAACCCAAAAAAGCGGTTGGTGTGTTACAATTTCGTTATAGATTAGGAAAAGAAATGGAAAAAGGTGAGGTCAATTGAAAACCGTCTATGCCGCTACAGAAGAACAAAAACAATATATTGGTTCACTCATTGAACAGTTTTATACGTCCGTTTTCCCGAAATATTTTACAGATAACGAAATTGAAACATTTCAATCGTTAGGCATATTGCAGTTTGAACCCTCTACATATGATGGTACGCTGAAGGAGGCGTTCGCGATTATTTCTGCATTACAATCATTACAAGTCATTATTGAGTATGTCTCTTTCCATCATCTTTCAGATCACTATGAACATCTGTTTCAGCGCAATGTTGAACAGCTAGAACAGCATGGAATTAGTTTTCCGCTCACTCTTGGACATTTTTTGCATAAGAAAGATGAATATGTCAGCATGTATACGAAGCCTGTTCATGCTTGGGTGATGTAAAAAAGCCTTCGCTGTGAAGGCTTTTTTATTTTATTTGTTCAAACCATTGGCGAAATACATCTTCTTCATAATAACCTTCTATGCGTGCAACTTCTTTGCCGTTTTGAAAGTGTACGATCGTTGGCGTTGCTTCAATTCGATATTCGTTCCACCCTTCGTCAAATTCAAGAAGGTTAAATTGCTTCAAGTCGATTCCCATTTCTTTCGCTAATGGTACGACGATTGGTGTCGTTTTTTTACAAAACTCACACGTTGAGCTGTAAAAATAAATCGTCATCGTTTCTTTATTGTTTAATGCTTCTCTTAATTCATCAGGCAAAATAATGTTTTTGTAATTCGGATCATCGAGAAGATCGATCGTGGCAGGATGTAGCTCTTCTTTCCCGAATGGGTTTCCTTCTACTTTTTGTTTTTGGGTATATGATGTAATCCAAGCTAGCGCAATAAATAAAGCGATAATTACACCACCGAAAATAAGCAACTTTTTCATATGTATTTCCCTTCTTTCTCCATTTGAATTACTCGGTAACTAATTACACTAATGAAAATAAAGGCAACCAATGCTAGTAGTGGGATGGTAATAAACCCAAGCCAGTTTAAATAATCTCCTGTGCACGGCACAATGCTACATGATGGAGCGGTATCACGGAAAAATGGGACTTTTTGAATGAAATAATGGTATAAAGAAATCGTTCCACCGATGATGGACAACATCAGTGTATAACGTGCGATAACAAATTGTTTTCGTACGAAAGCCATACCAAGCAAAAATACTTGTGGATACATAAAAATACGTTGGTACCAACAAAGTTCACACGGAATAAATTTTAGTACCTCAGAAAAATAAAGGCTGCCAAGTGTGGCGATCAGCGCGACGCTCCAAGCGGCTAATAAGTAATTTTCTTTATGCATCATCGTCCCACCTTTTTATGTTTTGCTCTTTGTTCATTATAGTACATGGAAAGAAATGATGTAAATTGCGACGATATTTTACTTAC
>NZ_DAITON010000094.1:0-9035 GCF_036834105.1 Anoxybacillus sp.
ACCAAATCGCTTTTTGGACTCCATCTCGCAAAAACCAGAAACACCGCCCATCGGAGTCATGGAAGAAATGGCTCAAACAAAAACGAAAAGTGATCGAAATGGTATTCTCCGTCCTCGTTGACCAGTATTGTATGACAGACATTCGTGCGAATTCGATTTCAGGGTTTGAATTGGTACTCGATGGCATCTTGTTGGTGTATTCGCTTGTAACACTCGTGCTAGTTGAGCACTAGCGCTCAACTAGCACCACGGGTATAATTATAATTAATGTAAGGTAAAAAATCTCGAGTGAATGGCTAGACGAGTAGAAAAACATTGAAAATCCACCTACGTTTTTTCAAAACACCTGATCTATCATGCGATCGAGTTTTTAGAGGTGCGGGTCATGAGACATTGGTGGATACAATATTTAATTTAATACTGTGCAACAAAGATTTTACTATAGCCCCCTGTTGAATACGAAGTAGGTCGGATGGGATGGCACGTCATGTGGCATGGACGACAGGACAACAGATGGAACGGAAGCAACGGAGCTATCCTCCTCAATCCGAATAGGCGAGGCTGTGGTTATTAGTTGGAGTGAGGAGTTTGCTGAGGCTCTTTGAATTGTTGCTAGTTTTATCTTAGAGGGATGGCGAAAAAGACTGATATATCACCATTTTTGAGGAGGAGAGTCTTTATGAGAGGATTGCCATATAGCTTTGAGATGAGAAGTGTACAGCCTATGGGAAAGCCTAATTTTGCTGTAATTAAAACAAAAATTGAGAATATAAAGCCTGAAATTATTAATGCCAAGATGTCTCAAAAGCCCCATATCGGTATAAACGGTGGTTTTTTTGCTGCTGATAATGGTTACAATAATCCTCCAACAGGGTTACGATCTATAAGCTACTGGAAAGGAGATACTTCATACTACGAATATAATGGAACGAAAGATAAACAAATTAGGAGGAAAACCTTTGTTTCTTATGTTGATAAAAATAACAATATGAGAGCGACTTTCATGTACGCGAGAAACCTCAATGAAGTTCTTAAGGCCTATCCAAGCGCAAAGGCAGTAATTGGTGGGAACGACTACAATAGGGAAAATTGGGGGGATGACTTAATAGTTATTGGATACGATTTCGCTACATGGAGAACCGTTTTGGCGTGGGATGATGAATATGGGTATATGATTGTCACAGAAGGTAACGCAGCTAATATACCTGGTTTAAAAACATACATTGAAAATATAGGTTTTGATCCTGTAAGATCGATTGTATTAGATGGGTCGGGTTCGACCTCGATGAGGGTAGTCAAAAATGAAAAAGTTTATTGGTATGGTTCCCCTTCCCATGATAGATATATTGGGAATATGGTGAGAGTATATGGGATAGACTGGTTTGAATGACAAGGTGTAATTTTCAGAGTGGTGTGAGGTATGTGGATCATGATTATAAATAAGCGATTTATTTTAAATGTTACAGTTATATCTCTTCTTTTAAGTTTCGTGTATAGCTTTTTATTTCTGACAATTGAACATCATCTTTTTTCTAACGAAATGAGTAGCCCAGGGAGCGCTGTCATTTTTACAGCTTTGTTTTTAATTTTATACATGTTTCACCTATTTGCTTCTTGGCTACATTACATGTTGTTTATAAATAAAATGGCGGGTTCAATTGTAGGTAAAGTAATAGCTTTTTATTTTGTTGGCTTTTTTTTATTGTCCGTTTTGTACATGCTTTTTCAAGTGAAAATTGTTTGGCTATTGTTTGCTTCGTTTGTTATTCTTTCTTTTCCTGTATACAAGCAAAGTTAGGAGAAAGTCGCATCTCGTGCGTCTTTCTCCTTTCTTATTTTTGAACTCCTGTACCGAATATGGTAAAACTATATAGTGAGGTGAATGAAATGGAACGATTACAGAAAGTAATTGCTCATGCTGGCATCGCATCGCGAAGAAAAGCAGAGCAATTGATCGTCGAAGGAAAAGTGAAAGTAAATGGAAAAGTTGTGACGGAACTTGGGGTGAAAGTGAGTCCACAAGATCGCATTGAAGTGGATGGCATTCCGCTCGAACGCGAAGAGCCGGTATATTATTTGTTATACAAGCCGCGCGGTGTAATTTGTAGCGTAAAAGATGAAAAGGGAAGAAAAGTAGTGACCGACTTTTTCAAACATGTAAACAAGCGCATTTATCCGATCGGACGGTTAGATTACGATACGTCTGGATTGTTGCTGCTGACAAACGATGGGGAGTTTGCTAATTTATTAATGCACCCGCGCTATGAAATTGAAAAAGTGTACATTGCAAAAGTAAAAGGCATCCCAGCACGTGAAAAAGTGAAACAGCTTGAAAAAGGTGTTGCGCTAGAAGATGGGGTAACAGCGCCAGCGAAAGCGAAAGTATTGTCAATTGACAAACGGAAACAGACGGCGATCGTTGAACTTCGCATTCATGAAGGGAGAAATCGTCAAGTGCGCCGCATGTTCGAAGCGATCGGACATCCTGTTTTAAAGTTAAAGCGGGAACGTTATGCGTTTTTAGACTTGAAAGGGATGAATCCGGGAGATTATCGAGAACTGTCGCCGCATGAAGTGAAGCAATTGCGTGCGCTTGCATTAGCTGGTTCGCCGTACGTATCATGATTTTGTCACATTTTGTTCAAATAATTTTCATTATTTATATAGTGGTAACTTGTATAATGAGGTTGATGAAAACGGTTTATAGGAGGGTTGGCGATGAAAGGAAAGCGATTTTGGCTTCGAACAGTCATTTTAGCCATCATGCTCGCGGCTATTGGTTATACGATTTATTCGAACGTTTTTGTCGAGAAAAGAGCAATTCAAGTAGGCGATTCGGCGCCAGACTTCGTACTTACCGACTTAAACGGAAACAAAATTCAACTATCCGATTATCGTGGAAAAGGTGTATTTTTAAACTTTTGGGCAACGTGGTGCAAACCGTGTGAAAAAGAAATGCCGTATATCAATAGCCAATACAATGTATACAAAAATGAAGGAGTAGAAGTGATTGCGGTTAACGTAGGGGAAGCGAAAGTAACAGTACAAACGTTCGTTGATCGCTTTCAGCTGACGTTTCCAGTCGTCATCGATCAGCAAGATCAAGTCATGAATGCATACAACATCGGTCCGTTGCCAGCGACATTTTTAATTGACAAAGAAGGCAAAATTGTAGATATCATTACAGGGGCGATGACGGAAGAGGATGTAAAAAAATATATGGAACGAATTAAGCCGTAAGGGGTTTTCGACATGGAACAAGTAAAATGTGAATGCGGGCACGTGAATCCGATTGGTACAGTTCTTTGTGAAGCATGTGGTAAACCGTTAGAAGAAGTGCCAATGTTATTGGACATGCGTTATGAAGGAAGCGCTCGCCGTTCGCAAACGTACAACCAAACGATTGTTGATAAAATATGGAACTTCTTTTCGTCTGTTAAAGTTGGGGTTTGGCTTATCGTTATTACGTTAGTCGCTTCGGCCATCGGCACAATTTATCCACAACAGATGTACATTCCGCCAACAGTGTCGCCAGCTGAATATTATGAGGAGCAGTACGGTTGGCTCGGGAAATGGTATTACGCGCTAGGATTTCACGATTTATATAGCTCATGGTGGTATATGTTGCTTATAGCGCTCATTGGTGTATCGCTCGTCATTTGTAGTTTAGACCGTGTCGTGCCACTATATCGGGCGTTAAACAATCAGCGGGTGACGAGAAATGAACAATTTTTACAACGCCAACGTCTATTTAGCCGTTCACAAGTGAAAGACTACGAAAATGCTTTACCTCGCGTGGTCGATCGGTTAACGAAACGGGGCTATCGTATTCGTGAAGAGAATGGAAATATTTTGGCCGAAAAAGGCCGCTTCTCTCGTTGGGGACCGTACGTCAACCATATTGGGCTTATCGTTTTTTTAATTGGCGCGATGCTTCGCTTCGTTCCGGGAATGTATGTCGACGAAAACATGTGGATTCGTGAAGGTGAAATAAAAGAAATTCCGGGAACGAATGGGAAATATTTTTTAGAAAACAAAACATTTATTTTGGAAGTATACGAGAAAGAAAAGGAAAAAGAGGCGTTTCAAGCTGCCATTGACCGTGTCGGTAGCGGAATGATGGCGAAAAACTATCAAACAGATGTGGTGCTATATGAGCGTGTTGGCCCAGTTGTTGCCGGTGAAGAGCCGAAGTTAAAAAAAATAAAAAGCTTTTCCATTCGTGTCAACGAGCCGCTCAAACACGACCATTATGCATTGTACCAAGTGGACTTTAAACTGAATGAGCTAAAAAGTATGTCGTTCCATTTGACAGATAAACAAACGGCCAAGTCTTTTGGGACGATTACAGTTGATTTAATCCAACCGGAGAAAGAATATGATCTTGGCAACGGTTATAAAGTACAACTATTAAGCTACTTTCCAGATTTTTATTTTGATGAAAATGGAAATCCGAATACACGCTCGAAAGTGCCAAACAACCCAGCGTTTGTATTTAAAATGTTTGCTCCGGATCGTCCGAAAGGGGAAGTCAGTTTTACTGCTATTCGTCAAACGATCGAACCGTTCGGTGATAACAAGTATAAAATGGCGTTTGCTGGCGTTGATACACGACATGTATCGGCGTTAACCGTTCGTCGTGATTTTACGCTCTGGATTTTAGGTATCGGGGGCACCATTTTCATGATTGGTCTTATACAAGGAATGTATTGGAACCATCGACGTGTATGGGTTCAACGGATCAACGAAGATGTGCTCATTGCAGCGCATACGAACAAAAACTGGTTTGGATTAAAAAAAGAGCTTGAAGGCATATTTAACGATACACCGTTTGTCATGCCAATCGATCAAGTGGACAAGCGGTCATAAGGGGGGAACATCGTGGTTCAGCTAAGCAGCACGTTACTATACGTGGCATTTGTTCTTTATTTAGTTGCAACGCTTTTTTTTGGCGGAGCGATTCGTGTGAAAAAGAAAGAAGGGATGGACCGCTGGGCAACGCTTGGGATCGTTGTGACGATCATTGGTTTTCTCGCCCAGCTTGGCTATTTCATCACGCGCTGGATCGCCGCTGGGCACGCACCTGTCAGCAACTTATTTGAGTTTACGACGTTTTTTGGTATGATGCTTGTCGGCGCGTTTATTGTCATTTATTTTATTTATAAAACGAGTTTACTCGGCTTATTTACTTTGCCAATCGCCATTTTAGTGATCGCGTATGCGAGCATGTTTCCAAGGGACATTTCTCCGCTCATCCCAGCTTTACAAAGCGATTGGTTGCATATTCACGTCACGACAGCTGCAGCTGGGGAAGCGATTTTAGCAATCAGTTTTGCGGCAGGGCTCATTTATTTAATTCGAGTAGTCGATCAGTCGAAACCGAGCAAACGTACGTTTTGGTTGGAGTTTGTGTTATTTTTCTTAATTAGTACGCTTGGTTTTGTTATCGTAACGACATCGTTTCGCATGGCTGGTTATGAAGCTACGTTTGAATGGATTGATAAAAACAGCAAGCAAGATGAAATGGTGTACCATATGCCAGCGCTCGTCGGCCCACATGAAGGGGTGTTAAAAACGGAAGGACGGATGGAACCGTTCGTTCATATGCCTGCGATCATTAATGCCCGCAAATTAAATACAGTAATTTGGTCATTGTTTGCAGGTGGTGTGTTATACGGTTTGCTTCGCCTTCTTTTACGTAAACGCATCGCAGCCGCGTTGCAGCCGCTTGTGAAAAACGTAAATTTGGACTTAGTTGATGAAATTGGTTACCGTTCTGTGGCGATCGGCTTCCCTGTATTTACGCTTGGTGCGCTTATTTTTGCGATGATTTGGGCACAAATTGCATGGACGCGCTTTTGGGGTTGGGATCCGAAAGAAGTATGGGCGCTCATCACATGGCTGTTTTATGCCGCGTTTTTACATTTACGATTGTCAAAAGGTTGGCATGGCGAGCGTTCCGCATGGCTTGCGGTCATTGGATTTGCGATCATTATGTTTAACTTAATAGCGGTAAACTTAGTGATTGCCGGCCTACACTCTTATGCTGCGTCTTAACGCCTTCATAAAGAAGGCGTTTTTTTTATGAGGAGTAGAAAAAAGTATGGCAGTTTTGTACAATAGTGAACGAGGAGGGAATGACATCATGGAGAAGGAAATTAAAATTTTAGTTGTCGATGACGAAGAGCGCATTCGTCGTTTGCTTCGTATGTATTTAGAACGTGAGCAATATATGATCGATGAGGCAGAAAACGGTGAAGAAGCGCTAGCATTAGCGCTTGACAATGATTATGACTTGATTTTGCTTGACCTTATGTTACCTGGAAAAGACGGTATTGAAGTGTGCAAACAGTTGCGTGAGAAAAAAGCGACACCCGTTATTATGTTAACAGCGAAGGGAGAGGAAGCGAATCGCGTGCAAGGATTTGAAGCAGGAACGGACGATTATATCGTTAAGCCGTTTAGTCCGCGTGAAGTGGTGCTCCGCGTGAAAGCGTTGCTTCGCCGTACAGCGAACTCTCCTTATGTGCCAACGGATACGACAGCACGGGATGTGCTCGTATTTCCTCATTTAACAATTGACCATGATGCGCATCGGGTGACAGCAGATGGGCATGAAGTTAGCTTAACTCCGAAAGAGTACGAGTTGCTTCATTTTTTAGCGAAGTCACCAGATAAAGTGTTTGATCGCGAGCAATTGTTAAAAGAAGTATGGCATTACGAATTTTTCGGTGATTTACGCACAGTTGATACGCATGTCAAACGGTTGCGCGAAAAGTTAAATAAAGTATCGCCTTCGGCAGCGAAAATGATTGTCACCGTGTGGGGCGTTGGGTACAAATTTGAGGTCGTGAATGAATGATGGCAATATGGCGTAGTGTAGTCGGCAAATTATGGCTGACCATTTTATTGCTTGTTGCTTTTGTCCTCTTTATTTTAACCGTTTTGTTGCTAAGTTTTTTTGAAAAATATTATTTAGAAAAAACAGGAGAGCAACTCACGCAACAAGCAGTAAAAGTTGCTCGCGTCGTCGCCGAGCACGATGAGCAGTTTGCTCGTTCAATCGCATGGACGATGGTTGATGATGTATCGAAGCTCATGATTATTATTGACGACCGTCATTATTGGTACTCACCAAATGAACAGCTCGCCGATTTGCCGCTTTCGTTTATCCAACAAGATAAGCAGTTATCGCGCGTGTTTGAAGGAAAAAAAGTAGTGAAACGGACGATGATGCCAAACGAAACGATGCGAAACGATGCTTATAACGAGCTGTTTATTGTCGGTGTCCCGCTACGTACGTCTGATGAGAATGGTGCTGTATTCGTATATCAGTCATTAAAAGCTGTAGAAGAGACGACAAAACAAACGACGAAGTTTATTTTTCTTGCTGCATTTATTGCCATTGTGTTAACGACGGTATTTGCCTTTTTCTTATCGACAAGAATTACAGCACCGCTTAGAAAAATGAGACAAGTCGCGTTTGAAATGGCGCGCGGGAAATTCGATTCCAAAGTGCCGATTGTTACTCATGATGAGATTGGGGAGCTGGCCATGGCGTTTAACCAGATGGGTCGGCAATTACAATTTCATATCAACGCGTTAAATCAAGAAAAAGAGCAATTAGCGAGCATTTTAAGTAGCATGGCAGATGGTGTGATTACGCTCAATCGAAATGGGGAAGTACTTATTACGAATCCGCCTGCCGACCGCTTTTTGCAAGCATGGTACTACGAACAAGGGCATCGTGAAGACTTATTGCCGCTTCCTCCTCGAGTGAACGAGCTGTTCACAAAGGCTGTCATGGAGGAGAAAGAACAAGCAACAGAAATTGCTTTACAAGGTCGGAATTGGGTTATTGTTATGACGCCGTTATACAACGGCAAAGTCATTCGCGGGGCGGTTGCCGTGCTTCGAGATATGACGGAAGAGCGCCGGCTCGATAAGTTGCGCAAAGATTTTATTGCGAACGTCTCGCATGAGTTACGAACGCCAATCGCCATGTTGCAAGGGTATAGCGAAGCCATTGTCGACGACATCGCGGCGACAGATGAAGAAAAGAAAGAATTGGCAAAAGTTATTTATGATGAATCGTTGCGCATGGGTCGCCTCGTTAACGACTTGCTTGATTTAGCGCGCATGGAAGCGGGGCATTTAACGCTTCATAAAGAACGCATACCCCTTCGTTCATACACCGAGCGCATCATTCATAAGTTTCAAGCGTTAGCGAAGGAAAAAGGGGTTCGTTTGCTCGTTGATATGAATGAAGAATTTGTCGTTTTCCTTGATCCTGACCGTATCGAACAAGTGTTGACGAATTTAATTGATAATGCTCTTCGTCACACAGATGACGGTGGGGAAGTGCGCGTCATAGTCGATGGAGATGAAGAGGCGGTGCGCATCTCTGTTCGGGACTCAGGCTCTGGCATTGCTGAAGAAGATTTGCCGTTCGTGTTTGAGCGCTTTTACAAAGCGGATAAAGCACGTACACGCGGTCGCTCGGGTACAGGATTAGGTCTTGCGATTGCAAAAAACATCGTTGAAGCGCATAAAGGAACGATCGCCGTTCATAGTAAGCTCGGCGAGGGAACGACGTTTACGTTCACACTTCCATTGAAATAGAAAATTTTTGTTGTCATAAGCGACGTTTTCGGCTATGATAGAAACGTGAAAATTGTTCGACAATTGTATACGTTCGTTGCAAAAAGGTGTCGAATGGGCAACCTAGTAGACTTAATAGGGAATCTGGTGCAAGTCCAGAACTGTCCCCGCAACTGTAAATGCTGACGAAATGAAGGACGCCACTGTACGATTCGTATGGGAAGGCTTCAAAGTAGGATGACGCATAAGTCAGTAGACCTGCCTTTTTGCATCGTCATTCGCGTCTTCGGGGAGTGAGACGTCGAAACGACAAAGGTGACGATTGTCTTTTGTTGTTTCCAGCTCATTCCATTCGGAGTGAGCTTTTTATTTTTATATACTGTAGATGAGCATTTTTCATTACATTAATTTCCATCCCCAAGAGACAAACAGGG
>NZ_DAITON010000095.1:0-9007 GCF_036834105.1 Anoxybacillus sp.
TTTGTCTCTTTTTATGGTAATTATTGTTATAAAAATTGCTCATCTACAGTTATTAGAAAAAACGGATGTGAAATCAAGGTGGAACGCTTCGTTAGGCATTTTGGAAATCGATGATGAGCGAGTAGAGAATGGAAGAATATTCACATTTTTTAAAGATCAAGATTATGCGGACGTGAAAGAGAATCGTGCTCTTCATCTAAGTTCATATTCAATCGAGCAAACATCCACAGGAGCAAAGAAGCTTTGTATTAAAGCAAGAAATATCACAGGACATCTTATTCCTTATGGTAAAGCAGATATTCATCCTGTTTTCTTAAGTGGTCACGTGTTTTCAATGGACTCCTATACGCGCCCAATGCAAAAACCGTTGAAATCAATAAAGGAAAACGAAATCATCACATATACTCAAACATTTGATATAAAGAAAATAGATTATATTATTTCTGTGGCGCGCGAACTGAATTAGGGTATAGCTTTTACCTTGCTTAAAAAATAAGTGAATTGGAATGGTTGACAATTGAGTGAAATATGCTAATATTAGTGACAAAGTCAATAACGCAAATGCATTCCACTAGGGGGGCCTTTAGATGGGCTGAGATCAAAGTGTGCCTTTGAGACCCTTAGAACCTGATCTGGATTATACCAGCGTAGGGAAGTGGAGACGGTGCGAAGTGTGTCTTTATGTCAATTTCCATCGTTCATTAACCACTTTCTTTGCGCAAAGAAAGTGGTTTTTATTTTTTATAAGGGGGAGAGGACATGTTGTTTTCAGAGCAATTGCGCCAAGCTGTCGATCCGATTTGGGAGGCGAGCTTTCATCATCCGTTCGTAAAGGAGCTAGGGGAAGGGACGCTCGATTTACGTTGTTTCCGGTATTATGTATTACAAGATTCATATTATTTGACACACTTTGCGAAAGTGCAAGCGCTTGGCGGGGCGATGGCCGACGATTTACAAACGACGGCAAGCATGGCCAACCATGCGCAAAACACATATGGAGCTGAACTCCGTTTGCATGAGACGTTTATGAAAGAGCTTCATATTACCGAGGAAGAAAAGGCATCGTTTGTTCCGTCACCAACCGCTTATGCTTACACGTCGCACATGTATCGGGCAGCATTTGCGGGGCACTTTGGCGATGTATTGGCAGCCATTTTGCCGTGCTATTGGTTGTATTACGAAATCGGGGAGAGATTAAAGCATTGCAAACCGAAGCAGCCGATTTATGCGAAATGGATTGAAGCGTACGGCTCGGACTGGTTTAGACAGCTTGTTGAGCAACAAATTGTGCGGTTAAACGACATCGCGAAAACAGCGAGCGAGAAAGAGCGCGAGCGAATGAAGCAACACTTTTGGATCAGCAGCCAATACGAGTATTTATTTTGGGAGATGGCGTACAAATTAGAATATTGGCCAATTGGAAAGGAGAATGTTTATGCAAACGAAAGGGCTTAAATTAACAGATGTATTAACGACCGTTGTCATCGCAATTGTATTTGGCATTGTGTATAAAGTGTGGGGGCCGCTTTATTATGCGGTAAAGCCGCTTGGGCTTCATATCGATCAACTCATTTATGGCATGTGGTTTATCGCCGCTACAGTCGCCTATTTACTCATTCGTAAGCCGGGGGTGGCGTTGCTTGCCGAGGTTGCTGCTGCGTCAGGGGAGTTTTTAGTTGGTTCTGAATGGGGATTAGAAGTGTTATTTTACGGTTTCGTACAAGGATTGCTCGCTGAGCTTGTGTTTGCTGCTTTCCGTTATAAACGTTTTGATGTCGCAGTTGTATCGCTTGCAGCAATTGGTTCGACGATCGCTTCGCTCGTGCTTGATTTTTACAAAGGTTACATCGATCAATTAGCGTGGTGGAATTTAACGTTATTCATCGGCGCACGCTTTGTTGGAGCGATTTTGATTTCTGGATTGTTTGCTTATTCCCTTGTGAAAGCACTTGAAAAAACAGGTGTGACGCAATTGTTGCGCCCGACGTCAAAAGAAGATTACGATTCGTTAGATCAATAGAAGGTGACATCATTGACAAAAGCTGTTCATATTGAGCAACTTCGATTAAAGTTTCCTGGGGCAAAAAAGCGATTATTTACAGATTTATCGCTTTCCATTGAAAAAGGGGAAAAAGTGTTGCTTTTAGGTCCGTCAGGGTGTGGAAAATCGACGCTACTCCAAGTGATGGCAGGGATCATTCCACGCTCTGTCGATGTACCGATGAAAGCGAAAGAGCTTCATGTTCCAAAGTATGCAGGTTATGTGTTTCAAGACCCGGATTCTCAGTTTTGCATGCCATACGTCGACGAAGAAATAGCGTTTGTGCTTGAAAATCTCGGTGTACCTCGCGCCCACATGGATGAAAAAATCGCTCACGTTCTTCAACTTGTTCGCCTGCGTCTGTCGGACGTTCACGTACCGATTCAAACGCTATCGGGGGGTATGAAACAGCGGTTGGCGCTTGCGTCGGTTTTGGCGCTTGAGCCTGATGTGCTATTTTTAGATGAACCGACAGCGTTTCTTGATGAAGGAGGAACGAAAGCGGTATGGGAAACGTTAAAAGAAGTGGCGGAAGATCGAACGGTTGTGATCGTCGAGCATAAAATTGATCACATTCTTGATTTTGTTGAGCGCATCGTTTTATTTAGCGAACATGGCGATATTATCGCTGATGGTCCGACGCACGCTGTGTTTTCAACACATCGCTCGTTTATTAACGAACAAGGCATTTGGTACCCCGGTGTATGGGAGGCGTATGAGAAGCCAAAAACCGCGCAACAACCGTATGATGAAGCAGACGTTCTTTTACATGTGCCATCGCTGCGTGGCTTTCGGCAAAAAGAAGAGAAAATCGCAGTCAACCATTTGACGATTTATGCAGGAGAATGGATTGCAGTTACAGGTGAAAACGGAGCGGGAAAAAGTACGCTGCTGCAAAGCTTAATGAAGCTCATTCGAACAGAAGGCGATTTGTATTGGCAAGGCCATCAGATTATAGATGAGGAGTCGTTATACGACAACATGGCTTTCGTGTTTCAAAATCCAGAATTTCAATTTGTCACACATCGCGTCGATGATGAGTTGGCATACGGCTTGCGGCTCGAGAACTGCAAGGAAAACGAGATTGCAGAAAAAGTAGAGCAGTTGCTCGCTCGCTTTCATTTAGCTGATTATAGGCATTTACATCCGTATCAATTGTCGATGGGGCAAAAAAGGCGGCTAAGCGTTGCCGCATCGGTGGCAGAGCGCCATCGCTTATTGTTGCTTGATGAACCGACGTTTGGGCAAGATGCGAAAAATACGTTCGCGCTGCTTGAATGGCTTGAAGCGTATCGCCAACAAGGGAAGGCAATCGTGATGGTAACACACGATGAACGCATCGTGTCGGAATTCGCCACGAGACGATGGGTTATTGAAAACGGACAGCTTGTCGCTGATGAAAAGGTTGTACCGCGGATCGTTGTGCGAGGTGGAATATGATGAGATGGAGTATGGAACATAAAGAAACGTGGCTGCATCAGACGAATCCGACAGCGAAACTGCTCTTCTTTTTGCCGATGTTTGTCGTCATCGTTTTTGTTCATAACCCGAACGTGCTCATAAACTGGGCGGTTGGGTTTACGCTGCTGTTTATATTGTTCAGCGGCTATCGAATGAAACATATCTTTTTATTTTTTCTCCCGTTTCTTTTTATTTTCGTGTCTACATCGTCGTCGATGATTTTGTTTGGGAAGGGAGAAACGACATGGTTTCGCTGGGGGCTCATTCATATTACAGAAGAAAGTTTTTATCGCGGTGTCCATCTCGGGTTTCGCGCCCTTTTATTTGCGATTTTCGGATTGATGTTTGCGCTCACGACGAAGCCGGTGCTTTTATTTTATTCGCTTATGCAACAAGTAAAGTTGAAGCCAAAATACGCATATAGCTTTTTAGCAGCCGTTCGCTTACTGCCGATCATGGTCGAAGAATTTCAAACGGTACATCAGGCGTTGAAAGTGCGACGAGCCGCAAAAGCGAATGGATTTCGCGGCAAGCTCGAACTTGTGAAGCGATATGCTATCCCGCTTTTATCGCAAAGCATTCGACGCGCTCAGCGCATTGCGGTCGCCATGGAGACGAAAGGATTCACAAATGACCGAAAGCGGACGTTTTATTATGAAGTGACGCTTGGCAAATATGATGTTTATTTATTTGTTGTCATATGTATGATTGTTGCTGTTGGGTATTATATGGCGGATGTGTTCCCATACGTTGCGGTGAAGGATGTGCGGTAATATGGGAGAACTTCATCTCATTTCAACTGGAAAGCAGTCAATAGATGCGCTCGTTCACATTTCATCGCTCGTTCACACCTATGCTCATTTCATTCATATTCGTGAAAAGCATCGTCCGGCAAAAGAGATTGGGATCATTGTAGAAAAACTGCTTCAAGCAGGTGTGCCCGCGGAAAAAATCGTCATCAACGATCGTGTGGACGTTGCGGTCGTCTACGGCGTGGGCGGGGTTCAACTGGCACATCATAGCTTATCGCCAAAACGAGTAAAGGAACGTTTTCCTTTTTTGCGTGTCGGCCGTTCCGTTCATACGTTTGAAGAAGCGAAACAAGCGGAAGAGGAAGGGGCAGACTATGTGGTTTTTGGAAATATTTACGAAACGAGCTGTAAAGAGGGGATGAAGCCACGAGGAATTCCAGCGTTGCAGCAGTTGACGTGTCGCGTACACATTCCTGTCATTGCGATCGGCGGCATTCAACCGGCGCACGTTCGCGATGTGTTTATGGCAGGTGCAAAAGGGATCGCGGTGATGTCCACTATATTTTATGGCGATGACCCGTTGGAAATGGTGCGATTATATCGAAAACAAATGGGGGAGAGCACATGGACGTTTTAATTATCGGGGGAGGCATTATTGGTAGTAGCGTCGCTTTTGAGCTAGCAAAACGGGGGGTAGCTGTCACAGTTGTTGAGCGCGGTGAGCTAGCGCAAGAAGCATCATCGGCAGCGGCGGGGATGCTCGGTGCTCATTCGGAGTTTTCAACCGATCATCCTCTTATTCCGCTCGCTCTTGCTAGCCAATCGTTATTTCCGAGCATCATCGCCGAATTGGCTGAATTAACGAACATCACTATCGGCTGGAACGACGTAGGGATGCTAAAAATCGCTACAACAAATGAAGAGTATAAAAAATTAACGGAACATTATGAATTTTGGAGGCGTATACAACCGCAACATGTTCGTTGGTTGACAGCAGAAGAAGTTGCTCAAATGGAGCCGCATGTACAAACTGACCATGGTGCGATGTATACGATTGATCAACAAGTTGATGCGCGGCAGCTTTCATTGGCGTTTGCTCATGCCGCTATAGCTAAAGGAGCGCGATTTTTGCCGTATACAGAAGCATACGATTTTATTTTCGATAATGAGCGCATAGTCGGAGTAAAAACGACGCGCGGGACGATATATGCGAAACAAATCGTCATCGCGTGCGGGGCATGGACACCTGTTTTCGCCGAAAAGCTCCAATTATCGTTACATCTGTATCCCGTTAAAGGAGAGTGTGTTGCTGTCACGACAGAAAAACGTCTATTACGAGCGACTGTATTTGCAAAAAACGGTTGTTACATTGTGCCGAAAGCAAACAATCGCTTAGTGATCGGGGCTAGTGCGCTTGCCCATTCATTTCATAAAACAGTGCAAGCGTGTAGCGTGCATGAATTGTTAGCGCGTGGGATGCACATCGTTCCTGAGCTTGCTTCCGCTACGTTTGAGGGAGCTTGGGCAGGCATTCGGCCTCAAACGAAAGACGGTATGCCATATATCGGAGAGCATCCACAATATGCAAACGTATTCGTTGTGACGGGGCATTATCGAAATGGTATTTTACTAAGCGCCATCACCGGTCGATGCGTCAGTGATATGTTAGAAAGAAAAGAAGTTCCATTTGATATGACTCCATTTTCGCTTACAAGAAAGGGGGGAAAGCATGCGTTGCATCATTAATGGTGAGACGATCGAATTACCTCATCATGTGCGTACCGTTGCTCAACTGTTACGCCATTTTCATATTCATGAAAAGATTGCGATTGTCGAAATCAATATGGACATCGTTCCAAAAGATAATTATGAGCAAAGAGCGATTGCGGACGGCGATCGCATTGAAATTGTTCATTTTGTAGGGGGAGGATAATATGTTACAAATTGGTCCGTACACATTTCAATCTCGTCTGTTGCTCGGCACAGGGAAGTATCCGAACATCGACATTCAAAAAGAAGCTGTGGAGGCGTCGGGGGCAGAAATTTTAACGTTTGCGGTGCGCCGAATGAACATTTTTGAACCGAATCAACCAAATTTTTTAGAAAAAATCGATGTGACGAAATATAAGTTGCTGCCGAACACAGCGGGGGCAAAAACAGCAGAGGAAGCGGTGCGTATCGCTCGATTAGCAAAAGCATCAGGGCTTTGTGATATGGTGAAAGTTGAAGTGATCGGCTGCGATCGAACGTTGCTTCCTGACCCCGTGGAGACGTTAAAAGCGACAGAAATGCTGTTAGAGGAAGGATTTATCGTGTTACCTTACACATCAGATGACGTCGTGTTGGCGAAACGACTGCAACGGCTCGGTTGCCATGCCATTATGCCGGGGGCGTCACCGATCGGATCGGGTCAAGGCATTATTAATCCGTTACATATTCAATTTATTATTGAACAAGCAGCTGTGCCTGTCATTATTGATGCAGGCATTGGCGGGCCAGCGGATGCAGCATTGGCGATGGAGCTTGGCGCTGATGGAGTGTTGTTAAATACAGCTGTTGCTTGTGCGAAAGATCCAGTAAAAATGGCGAAAGCGATGAAACTTGCGGTTGAGGCGGGGCGACTTGGTTATGAAGCTGGAAGAATTCCGAAAAGACGATATGCGACAGCAAGTAGCCCGCTCGAAGGGATGAGCATCGTCTAATGGATCGTTACTCGCGGCAACAACGGTTTGCTCCAATTGGTGCAACAGGTCAGCAACGTATTCGTGAAAAACGTGTGCTCGTCGTTGGGGCAGGCGCGCTTGGAGCAGCAAATGCTGAAACGCTTGTGAGGGCTGGAGTTGGAAAAATAACGATTGTCGATCGCGACTATGTCGAGTGGAGCAATTTACAGCGTCAGCAGCTATATACGGAAGAAGATGCAATCAGACGCCTGCCAAAAGCGATGGCGGCCGCTACGCATTTGCGCGCGATAAATAGCGACGTTGTTATCGAGCCGATCGTGGCGGATGCAGATGCGCGGTTGCTTGAGTATCTTGTGGCACGCGATCGCCCTCATGTCATTATCGATAGCACCGATAATTTCGACGTGCGGATGATCATGAACGATGTTTCGCAAAAGTATGTTGTGCCGTGGATTTATGGGGCGTGTGTAGGTAGTTATGGATTAAGCTACGTCATCATTCCGCGTGAAACGCCGTGTTTGCGCTGTTTGCTTGAAGAGGTGCCGCTTGGTGTTGCGACGTGCGATACAGCTGGAATCATTAGCCCTGTCGTTCATATGGTTGTCGCACATCAAACGGCCGAAGCGTTGAAAATTTTAGTGAATGATGAGCACATCAATCGAAAACTCGTCTCGTTTGATATATGGCGCGGACAATATCGCATGATTGATGTCAAACGTATAAAAAAAGACGGTTGCCCGTCATGCGGCGATAAGCGAACGTACCCAGCGCTTCAATATGAAAACGAAACGAAATTTGCTGTATTGTGCGGACGTGATACTGTACAAATTCGTCCTGCCCAGAGAGATGGGTGGGAATGGACAACGCTCATTTCTTTTTTACAACAACAAGGCATTCAAGTGGAGCAGAATGACTATTTATTTTCGTTTACAATTGATCAGCATCGTTTTGTCGTTTTTTTCGATGGACGCGTATTTATTCATGGTACAAATGACATTCAAGAAGCAAAAAGGTTATATTATCAATATTTGGGGTGAGGGATATGGTATATAAAGCGTTGACGATTGCTGGTTCAGATAGCGGTGGGGGGGCTGGTATTCAAGCCGATTTAAAAACGTTTCATCAGTTTCGTGTGTTTGGCATGTCAGCCATTACGGCAGTAACGGCACAAAATACGCTCGGTGTACAAGCGGTATATCCGCTTCCACTTGAAGTGATTGAAAAGCAAATTGATTGTGTTGCGGTTGATTTGTCGCCTGATGCAGTCAAAACAGGGATGTTATTTAGCGAAGAAGTCATTGAATTAGTTGCCCATAAAATCAAACAATACCATTGGACACGTATCATTGTCGATCCAGTCATGGTTGCAAAAGGTGGGGCCCCGTTGCTGAAGCAAGAAGCGGTTGAAGCGCTCAAGCGTCACATGTTGCCGCTTGCTTATGTGCTAACGCCAAACATCCCAGAAGCGGAAGTATTAACGAATATGCGAATTGAAACGTTAGAGGAGCGAAAAGAGGCAGCAAAAAAGCTTCATCATCTGGGCGTTCGGTACGTGGTCATGAAAGGTGGACACGCCGAAGGAAGCGAACTTGTTGACTTACTGTATGACGGTGAGCAGTTTTACGAATGGAAAAGCGAACGGATCGACACAAAACATACGCACGGCACGGGGTGCACGTTTGCTGCCGCCATCACCGCGCAACTGGCGAAAGGAAAAACGATATATGAAGCGGTCGACGTCGCGAAACGATTTATTCAAGCGGCTGTCGAACAGGCGTTACACATCGGCGGTGGGCACGGTCCGACAAACCATTGGGCGCTTTATGAGTAAAAATGTTCACACCATTGACAAACATATTCGTTCCTACCATTGTTAAAATAGAAATGGGGAATATGTTGCTGGAGGGGACGAATAAGATGGAAGAACTTTCAATTACATTAAACATTACGTACGTGCTACTATTAACTTTTTTTATCGGAACGACGTTAATCGAATCGTGACGAACGACTGCACATCTGTGTGGTCGTTTTCTTTTTCATGTAAATTTGGTATGATGAATATATATTTT
>NZ_DAITON010000096.1:0-8973 GCF_036834105.1 Anoxybacillus sp.
CAAGCGCAAAAGATACAGCGTCTCCACCTCGGGTTCCACCCCTTTTTTCGGCCGGCCGCGCCGTTTTTCTCGGCCAACGAAAAGGAGTCGCTCCACGCTGGATCGGGTTGGACATCCGCTTCCGCCAGAGCAGCTTTGACGATTCGGAGCGACGATGGGCCTCTCGTGATCAAAAAGGCGTTGGCGGCTTTCGTCTGCGCCAGAGTGTCTTTCGTCATGGCGGCGGAATCGGCCACGTAAATCCATTCGTCTTCAATCTTGGCTTGTTTGAGCTGTTCGTGGACACGGGACAGCACCTCCGGATTCCACGTTTTGTCCGGCAGGTTGCCGTCGTGCACATCGCCGTAAAACGGGATGCCATCCTCGTTGCCGATCAGCCCGAAACCGATCTGTTTTTGCCATCGATGATGCCGGTTGTAGCCATGCGTGATCCGCAGGGCCTCTGACGAGACCGATTCATACGCGCCGTAAACGGTCTTGTCCGTCGTATCGACGTGGAAGGCCTAGAGAGGAAGGCCTTCTTTCCGATAAATGTGAATCAAGCAAGTGCTGATCACCTTGTGAATATCCGCCTCATACAGGCGGTCGAGATGACGAGCCAACGCATCATCATTGAACCAAGAAGGCTTCAGCCCCGGCCGGATCAGCTTCGACAAATCGATCTCATGCGCCCATCGCTCCAAATGGACGAGCGCTTGTCGTCCGCTCAAGATATCCAGAAGGATCAGCTTGACCGCATCGCTGGTTCGGGTTTGGCATTGGGGATCCACCGGAACCAGCCGATCGATGAGCTGGAGAAGGTCAAGATCTTGGAAAAGGGCACTTATTATATTCAAATAGGAACTGTCATAAATCTCACAAATTTGAACATCCATGGTGGACAAACTCCTTTGCATTCCTTGTGTGTCAAGGATTCATTCCACATCGATGCAAAAAAATCCTCCCGATTTTCGTCGGAAGGGTGCGAAATGTGAGTCAATATAGTGAAACAAGAAAAGAGATCTCGAAAAAGAGACCTCTTTCATTGTTGCTTCGGAACACGACGACGATAAACGACGTAACTGCGCCCTAAATAACGAAACGGCATACTAAATATGTGAACTAATCGTGTAAACGGCCAAACGATAAAAATACATAAAGCTGAGATGATATGAATTTTAAACCAAATCGGTACGCTTTCCATGTATGTTGGATCTGCACGAAACGTTAAAACGGTGCGAAACCAAGGGCTGATCGTTGTTCGATAGTCAAATCCGTCAGCATTCACATTCAATGATGTAGAAGCAAAACCGGTCAACATGACAATCGCTAATAAAATTAAAACGAACCAATCTGCTTTACTAGTTATCAAACGAATGCGCTTCACTGTTAAACGACGTTGAATAAGAATCGCTAAACCAACGATAGAAACAATCCCTGCTGGAAGCCCGAACGCGATCGCCATCGTATGGTACATATACTCGGAAACGCCTATCGCATCATAAAACGCTTTCGGAATAAGAATGCCCATCACATGACCGATGAAAACGAAAATGATCCCCCAATGAAACAAAATGCTTCCGAGCCGCAACGATCGTTTTTCAAGAAATTCGCTCGATTTTGTCGTCCATCCAAACTGATCGTGCTGATAGCGATAAATATGTCCGCCAATAAAAATCGTTAAAACGATGTAAGGGAAGTATCCCCAAAGAAATTGTTCGAGCAATTACGACACGCTCCCTTCTGCAAGTTTACGCACCCCTATCTCTTCAAGTGCCATGAGCAACACATCGAATAAAATGGCGTAATAACTTTCAGCTGCAATGAGCTGTTCACGAATGTGAGATATATGATTGAAATATTTTTGCATGAGCGGTTGAACATACACACGCTCTGCTTGTGATGCAAATTCAAGCATAAGCGGTAAGTAGTCCGGCAATTCTCGCTCCGTTATGTCAAAACCTGCTGATTTGTACAGTTGCTTCAATTGTAACAGTTCGATTCCACGTTCTCTTTGTTCGCCCGTGCTCATATATGTGACGTATAAATTTGTTTTTTTGCCAAAATCAAACGTATACACATACGTTTCAATCCACGTCATTTCATCCGTTTGTTTCACATAGTCAATAAATTTTTGTATGTTTTGAACGATTGGACGATGCGGAATATGTTGACTAAACGTTGCACAATCATCTAGTTGTTTCCGCCATTGCCGATCTGGGTACGATAACAAATACGAAACGATTTCAAACACCGTTTGTACGTGAACATAATCCATTTGAATCCTCTCCCTTTATGACGAAATGGTGCCGCATGGTCCCGGTCCACCCATAAACGATAATCCGCACGTACCTTGTTCTGCGTATAACTCAGCAACTTGTTCGCGGTGCGATGCTGGAATGACGAAACGGTCGTTGTATTTAGCAATCGCTAATAGACGGTACATTTCTTCAATATCTTCTCCGTTTAGCCCTAACGACTGAATCATTTGTTCATTCGGTTGTTTATTTGTTTGTAGCGCACGCATATATAAACGCATCGCTGCCATTTTTTTCAGCACTGTACGAATATGTGATTGATCACCAGCCGTTAATAAATGAGCTAAATACTCAATTGGAATGCGCATCTCATCAATGGCTGGGAAAATGTCGTATTCACTTGCCCTGCTTCCTTTTCCTTCAATCATATTTGTAATTGGGCTTAATGGCGGAATATACCATACCATTGGCAATGTCCGATATTCTGGATGTAACGGTAATGCGATTTTCCAATCAACGATCATTTTATAAATTGGTGATTTTTGTGCCGCCTCAATCCACGCTTGTGGAATTCCTTCTTCTTTCGCTTTCGCAATGACTTCCGGATCATGTGGATTTAAGAAAATAGATAGCTGCGCTTCATACAATTCTTTTTCGTCTGTTACGCTCGCTGCTTCTTTTACGCGATCTGCGTCATACAACATTACGCCAAGATAACGCACACGTCCTACGCACGTTTCAGAACAAATTGTTGGCAATCCAGCTTCTAATCGTGGGAAACATAATGTACATTTTTCCGCTTTGCTTGTTTGCCAGTTGAAATACACTTTTTTATATGGACAGCTTGATACGCAATATCGCCAAGCACGGCAAGCATTTTGATCTACGAGTACGATGCCGTCCTCCTCTCGTTTATACATCGCTCCAGATGGACAGCTTGATACGCATGGAGGATTAACACAATGCTCGCAAATGCGCGGTAAATACATCATAAATACTTGTTCAAATTCCGCTTGAATCGACTGCTCCATTTTCACTACGTTTGGATCTTCTAATGCTGTGACATGCGCACCAGCTAAGTCATCTTCCCAGTTCGGCCCCCATTTTAACTCCATAAACTCTCCAGTCAATGAAGATTTTGGACGTGCGACAGGCTGATGTTTCTTCTCAGGGCTATTTGTTAACGTTTCATAATCGTAATTCCACGGTTCATAATAATCGTCGATCGTTGGTAAGTTCGGATTGTAAAATAAATTGAGTAATCGATTTGCTTTTGAGCTCGCCTTTAGCTGTAGCTCCCCATTTTTCAACTCCCAACCGCCTTTATATTTCTCTTGATCTTCCCATTTTTTAGGATAACCGATGCCAGGTTTCGTTTCTACGTTGTTAAAATACATATATTCGGCACCTGGACGATTCGTCCAGGTGTTTTTGCATGTGACGCTGCACGTATGGCAGCCAATACATTTATCTAAGTTCATTACCATGCCAATTTGTGCTTTAATCTTCAAGCCAATCAACCTCCTTCAACTTGCGAATAATGACGTTCAAGTCGCGTTGGTTTCCAGTCGGACCGTAATAGTTAAATCCATAGCTTAATTGCGCGTATCCTCCGATCATATGCGTCGGTTTGACATGAATGCGTGTCGGACTATTATGCGTACCGCCGCGATTGTTCGTTAATTTTGATCCCGGTACGTTAATATGCCGATCTTGAGCATGATGCATAAATGCAATTCCTCTCGGAAGGCGGTGAGAAACGACTGCACGCGCAACAACGACACCGTTTCGGTTGAAACATTCAATCCAGTCGTTATCTTGAATGCCTGCTTCTTCCGCGTCTTCTTTACTTAACCAAATAGTTGGACCGCCGCGGAATAGCGTCAACATCGGTTGCGAATCAAAATACATACTATGAACAGACCATTTATTATGCGGCGTTAAATAATTGAGCGTAATCTCTTTTCCTTCGACATCTGGACGATTTTTTTGGAACGGTTTATGTTGCAAAATAGGCTTAAACGTTGCCATCGTTTCACCAAACTCTTGCATTAACTCATGATCAATATAAAATGATTGACGTCCTGTTAACGTCCGCCAAGGAATAAGTCGTTCCACGTTTGTCGTAAATGGCGAATAGCGACGTCCACCTTTTTCCGAACCGCTAAATGCAGGCGATGTAATGACTGTTTTCGGTTGCGCCGTAATTTGTTCAAATGTAAAACATTCTTCTTCTCGCTCTTCCGCTAAATCTTTTAATTGTAAATTCGTCTTTTTCTCAAGAGATTCCCATGCTTTTACCGCCACATGACCATTTGTCGTTGATGAAAGAGTTAAAATGGCTTCAGCTACTTTTTTTGCATCGCTTATATCTGGGCAACCGTTCGCAACAGTGGCGCCTCGAACTGTTCCTAACACTTGTTTTAATTTTTCATATTCTTCTTCTACCGACCATGTCATACCTTTTACACCAAAAGGTGCTTTGACAACATTTGGACCGAGCGCTGTCATTTTTTCAAATATTTTTGTGTAGTCCCGCTCAACAACGTGAATTTGCGGCATCGTTTTTCCTGGAATCGGCTCACATTCACCTTTACTCCAATCTTTAATTTTTCCAAACGGTTGTGCTAATTCTTGTGGAGTATCGTGAAGGATCGGTGTCGCCACAACTTCTTTAACTGGCATCATGCCTACTTCTTCCGCTACTTGTGATACGGCCTTTGCAAGCGATTTAAAAATTTCCCAATCTGAACGTGCTTCCCATGGTACGGCAATCGCAGGATTAAATGGATGAATAAACGGATGCATATCTGTACTGCTTAAATCATGCTTCTCATACCATGTTGCTGCAGGTAATACAACATCAGAATATAACGCCGTTCCAGCCATTCGGAAATCGAGGTTAATAAGCAAATCTAATTTTCCTTCAGGTGCTTCCTCACGCCACGTTATTTCTTGCGGACGAAGACTATCTTTGTCATCGTTCATTAATCCGTGCGATGTTCCGAGCAAATGTTTCAAAAAGTATTCATGTCCTTTTCCTGAACTTGAAATTAAGTTAGCACGCCAAACGATTAAGTTACGCGGGAAGTTTTTCTCGTTGTCCGGGTCTTCAATCGCAAAACGCAACTTCTTCTCTTTTAATTGGTTTGCTACGTATGTGCCAATGTCTTCAATTGTTTCCGCTCCTGATGCCAAAGCTTCGTTATACAAATCAATTCCGTTTCGCTCAAACGTTGGATATGAAGGGAGCCAACCTAAACGCGCCGCAAGGACGTTATAATCGGCATAATGTTGGTAACGCGCCTCTTTAACAAGCGGTGAGACGAGTTGCCCAACCGGCGTATCCTCATACCGCCATTGATCCGTTGCAAAATAATAAAATGATGTGCCGTTTTGCAGTTTTGGTGGAGCCTGCCAATCTCGTGCCATCGCAATCGTTTGCCAACCTTCTACCGGACGCAATTTTTCTTGACCAACATAATGCGCCCAACCACCCCCGTTTACTCCTTGTGCACCAACGAATAAAACGAGGTTTAAGACGGCACGATAAATCGTATCTGAGTTAAACCAATGGTTAATCCCTGCGCCAACGATAATCATTGAGCGACCTTTTGTATCGATTGCATTTTGAGCGAACTCGCGCGCAATTTGAATAACGAGATCGCGCTTCACACCTGTGATGTTTTCTTGCCATGCTGGCGTAAACGGAATAAGGTCATCGTATGTTTTCGCTACTTCACCACCGATCCCACGATCAACCCCATAGTTAGCAAGCACTAAATCATATACGGTCGTGACGTATAATTCTTCATGCTCCGTTTGTACGCGTTTTACAGGCACAGCACGTTTTAAAATTTTGTTTCCATCATGAGAAAAATACGGAATTTGTATAGTTACAACCTCGTCTTCTATGCCTAACATCGTCAGTCGCGGCTCGATCGCTTCCTCTGTTTCTTCGTCTACCATGTTTAAGTTCCATTTTCCTTTGTTTTCCCAGCGTGAACCAATTGTTCCATTCGGAATCGCAAAATCATTTGTTCGTTCATTCCAAAGCGCTGGTTTCCATTCCCCATTTGTCGTGTTCCGTCCAATATCAGACGCGTGTAGGAAACGATCAGCAACAAATTGCCCATCTTCTTTCTTTTTCAACGTAACTAAAAATGGAAAATCTGTGTATGTTTTTGCATAGTTTGTAAAGTATTGTACTTGTCTATCTACATAAAACTCTTTTAAAATAACATGCCCCATCGCCATCGCTAAAGCGCCGTCTGTCCCTTGTTTAACGCTCAACCATTCATCCGCTAGCTTCGTCGATTCAGCAAAGTCTGGACTAATCGAGACGACTTTTGTTCCTTTGTATCGAACTTCTGCTAAAAAGTGAGCGTCTGGAGTACGCGTCATTGGAACGTTTGATCCCCATGTCATAATGTAACCAGCGTTATACCAGTCGCTACTTTCTGGAACGTCCGTTTGATCTCCCCAAATTTGTGGTGAAGCTGGTGGCAAGTCAGCGTACCAATCATAAAAGCTTAAAATCGGTCCACCCATCAATGACATAAAGCGTGCACCTGCTGCATGGCTAACCATCGACATTGCGGGAATTGGAGAAAAACCAACGTTTCGATCTGGACCATATTTCATGACTGTATAAAGTAAAGAGGTGGCAACAAGTTTTAATACTTCATCCCACTCCGCACGAACAAATCCACCTTTTCCACGCGCCTGCTTATAACGCTTTGCTTTCTCCGGGTTTTCAACGATGCTTTTCCAAGCATCAATCGGATTTTTATGTTGCTGCAATGCTTCACGCCACATATTTAACAACACGCCACGAACGTACGGGTACTTCACGCGAAGCGGGCTATAAATATACCAAGAAAAACTTGCCCCACGCGGACAGCCCCGCGGTTCAAAATCGGGCATATCCGGTCCTGTTGTTGGATAGTCGAGTTTTTGACCTTCCCATGTGACGATACCGTCTTTCACATAAATATGCCAACTACATGAACCTGTACAGTTTACGCCATGTGTTGAGCGTACGACCTTGTCATGTTGCCATCTTCTACGATATATTTGCTCCCAATCGCGATCTTGATATGTGACTTCACTATGCGCATCTGCATGACGTTCAATCGGTTTCACGTAGTTCAATCGTTTGAACAACGGTGACTTCTTTTTCACATCGCTCACTCCTCTTCGTATGAAATCCTTCTATCTCCACTATAAACGGGAACATCACAAATAAATGTGAGGTACCTCACATGTTTTTTAATTGTCACAAATATGTCGAAATATTAGAAAAGCGCCCCCATCCCATTAAGTGAAGATGGGAAAAACTGAAAAAGACTAATCCGTCATGGATTAGCCTTCGATCTCATTTATTCTTTTTGCTAATTGTTCTTTTTCTTCGACTGATAATAACTTTTCAGCCATTGGAAAAAGCACTTGTTCTTCTTTCGTAAAGTGATCGGTTAAAATCATATAGGCGTTGATTACGTAAGAAGCTAGTTGCTTTGCTTCTTTTTCGCAAATCGTTTCAGTTTTTTGTAAAAATGTCGCAATATTTCTTTTCGCTTCTTGATGTTCGTACTCCATGACTGCAATCGGACCGAATTGTTTTCCAATGTAGCGTTCCATCATCGGAAATAATATATCTTCTTCCCGACGTGAATGCGGATCAAGTTGTTGTAAAAATTGCTGTACATGTTCGCGCAAACGAATAAGCGCTTGAACAACATCTTGTTCTTTACCATCGTAAATGCTTTTTGCTTCAACAAAAAGAGCATACTTTTGTTCGTTTAATGGGACGTGCTCTTCTTTTAATCGTTGCAATGGCGGACATAATGAAATCGGCTCACTTCCAATGAGACTGCAAGGTGAAAACTCCATCGTCATCCCTCTTTTCTTCGCATGCTTAATGGTTACACAATCATTGTATAAAAAAGATGTATGTTTTCGTGTGATGCACGTCACACGTATAATGAAAAAAATGAATGTTTATTGACTATTCAATGTTGCAATATGAAGCTGGACATCCTTCACAGTTAATCTGCTTTTTTAAATAGTCTAAGCTATGAATAATAATTTTTCTTCCTTTGAAGGAAATGATTCCTTTACTTTTTAACGTATTTAATTCCCGATTGACGCTCTCACGCGATGTCGAACTAAAATTCGCTAAATCTTGGTGTGTAACTGGAACGTCTAATAAAATGCCTTCTTTTGTCTGAATGCCGTAACTATTTGCCATACGGATGAGCGTCGAATATAATGCCCCTTTTTTTCCATATAAAACAAGATCACGGAATTTTGTATGTTGCTTACGAAAGTGATCGGTCATCATTTTCAAAAACTCGACAGCAAACTCTGGATTAGCGAGCAGTTCTTTTTCAATATCCTCATTTTTTATCGCTAGCACTTCACTATCTTCTAGCGCACGACCGTTAAATAAATATCTACCGTTGTCTGAAAAAATCATGAGTTCCCCGATCACCGCGTTTGGACCGCATAGCCGTAAACACAACTCTTTTCCATCCCCGGAAAATTTACTAATTTGAAATTTACCAGATAAGACGACGAAAAAGTTTTCACCTATTTGCCCCTCTTGAAACAAAAACATACCTTTTTTCACTTTGATCGTCTTATAAGCTAACGTTTTGAGTTGTTCAAAATTTTTCTTACTAACTGTAGATGAGCATTTTTTATTACATTAATTTCCATCCCTAAGAGACAAACA
>NZ_DAITON010000097.1:0-8917 GCF_036834105.1 Anoxybacillus sp.
AAACGAAATTATTTTTTCACATTCTTGTTCAGAAAAGAGCATCATTTTTCAAGTAAATGTTGAGATGATGAACAAAAATATTCTATTAAATCCTTGAAAAAAAAAAAATAAAAATATATAATAAAAATGTAATAAATTTTAATTATGGGAGGTAATTGGATTTGAAGAAAACATTAACCTTATTTAGTTTGTCAGTCGGTTTGGTGGTTTTCGGTGGAGTAGTGCAAGCAGGTACTAGCTGGTCAAACTATGATACAACCGTTCCAAAATTTAATGGTAGCGGTTATACTGGTTATCAGACAAAAGATTCGTCTGGAACGTATGGGGAGTTATATTCGGCGGTCGTTGGAGGATCGTATACTGTTGATGCGAGAATGGTGGCGAGCTCTGGTACAGGATCATGGGTGCGTAGCATAACGGATGATGACTATCGCAATCTACCAAACTCTGTTCCGAAAGGGTTGAGCACGCGAGTTGAATTCAGTAATGATATAACAACGCCAGTAAATGTTCAAGTATCGGGAAGATGGAGAAGCAATTAAAAAACATCTATCGTGATCGTTTAGGACGAACGTCCGACGATCACGATTCATTTTTCGTGAATGAGAGGGTGAAAGATATGTTGAGCAACCAATTAGTAGTTGAATTGAAGAGAGCACTTACAAAAAAAAATTTATTTTTTTGGATAAGTATTATTGTTTTGTTACCAACGGTTAGATTTTATATGGTAAAAGAAGGATATCAGTTTTATGAACCGATTGAAGTATTTCATGAAACAGTGTCAGGCATTATTCCGTTGCTCTTTCCTGTTATCGCAATTATAGTTTATCTACCTTCTTTTTTACAGGAACAAAGAAACAAGTTTATTACGTATACTCGTACTAGAGTTCCATTGCATATTTACATCATTAGTAAAGGATTGGTAAATGCTTTGCTAACGGGGGTCATTACGTTTTTGCTCATTTTTCTCCCGTTCCTTTTTATCGTATATTTTGAACAAGAATTAGGAATTATTCATTATAGCCCTTCTAATGAACATATGCGTATACCTGCTGTAACTTTTTCACAGTTTTTATCGCATGGAGCGTTAACATACGGACTTATTTATTCTTCTTGGGTTGCTGTAAATGGCATAGTGTATTCTACCATTGCTTTTATGCTATTGCTAAATGTCAGTAATCCATTCATCGCTTTATCGATCCCGTTTCTTTTTTATCATATTTTAAACTTTGTGACCGGCTTGTTTCATATAGCCATTTTTTCACCGCTTAGTACGATTTTTCCGTTCAATATTGAACAGCAACCTCTATGGACTGTGCTTGTTCCGTTTTCATTTTTACTAATTGTTTTAGCTATCGTTTTTGTATTTTCGATACGAAATGAGAATGAATGGATGATATAGACTATGAAACGAGAGAGCATTGAGAATATCGTTAGTATAAAGTGGATCGTTGTAGGCGCCGTTTTTTACTTTTATGGCGCAATGCTTAAAAGCGAGATCGTTCAAGTTGCATATCAACAGCGATTACACTTCAACAACTGGGATGTGTCTTTGCGCCTGCTAACTGATCCGTACCTCATTCTTTATTTTGTTGTTCCTATTGTGCTATTGCTTTTAATAAAGTCTATTTTGATCGAATTTGATTATCAAATTTTAGTTCGCTTAGGGTCGTTTAAGAAATGGATATATTATTCCTTTAAAAATTTCTGGAAAATCACCTTTCCGCTACTCTGTCTATGGGTGTTCATGTCGTTATTTATGGCAATTGGATTTCCCTATTCATGGAGTTGGAGCGAGTTTAGTAAGACAGCACATTCTACTAATACGCTTGATCGGCTTGTATATTTCTTCAACGAACCTGCATCCGTTTTTGTGGCGCAATTACTTTTGTTGCTCTGTATTTTTTCATTGTTACATATCGTTTTTGCAGTCACGTACGTGTTAACTAAAAGTAAGAATTTCATGCTTTTCATTAGCGTTTTCTTTTTCCTTTTCAGTATTATAGGATTCAAGCTATTTCCAAATGAGTTTGCTTTCTTGTCGCCACTTTCCTTTTTTTCAATCACTAATGGGATAGATGCTTTTCATTCTCCTATCCCCGTTTATATTGTAGTCATCACCTTTTTTTGTGTTTGTATATGGTTTTTACAATTTTTAGATTTGGATAAAAAAGTGTACGTTCATTCAATAAAATCGTATATACCTATTGTTACTTATTTTTCTCTTTGTGTCATGGGGATAGGAGCAACAGCTCGATCATTAGTTCAATCCCCTGATGTGACAGTTTGGGATGTTTTCGTTATGTCGTTTGCCGGGGTTAGTGCCGATCGTTTTGCTTATATTCCGTTTTTCTTTTATTCAGTCGTATTTTTTGGATTTGTTTATTTAATTCAACTGCTTTTTCTAAGTAATGAGATTGAGCAGTTAGGATACTATAAAATCATTCGTTTCAAGAGTTTAAGTAAATGGTTTTGGAGCTGGATGACGAAGTTAATGGGGGTAACCGTTTTCTTTTTGTTCATGTTGATTATTCTTTCACTCGTATTGGCTGTTTGTTTTGGGGCACATGTTAGTTTTTACATGACTTTGCTTTCCAATCCGTTACATGAAGTAATTTATCACTTTTTTGTTAACGGTTTTTTGCAAATCGTTTTTTATATAAGCCTTGTCTTTATATTTTCTTGGACAAGCAAGGAATCAATATATGGTGTTGTTTTGACTAGTATGTTGATGCTTTTCATGTTGCCTAGTGTGAATTCAAAAGGGATCATACCTGTAGGGTTAAATGGAATTGTTTATTTAGCGGATTATTCTCCTTATTACTTAACATTTATTTTAGTTACGATGAATATCGTTTCATATTTTATAATTCGTTATTTATTGAAACAAAGCTTAAAAATATAAAAAATGAATATGGGTGGGATGGAAAATGTCGATTGTTATTTCCTTAAAAAATGTGAGTAAATCTTATAAAGGATTAACGCTGTTCCAAAATGTTAATTTAGATATAGAAAAAGGGAGTATATGTGGTATCGTAGGTCCGAACGGTTCCGGTAAATCTGTTTTATTTAAAATGATATGTGGATTCGTATTTCCAGATGAAGGGAGTATTGTTGTCAACGGGGTAGAAATCGGGAAAAGTAAAAGATTTCCGGATAATATTGGAATCATTATAGACCGTCCTGGTTATATAGCTAATAAAACAGGTTTTCAAAATTTGAAGGAATTAGCAATGATTAGAGGGAAGATTAGTGACGAAAAAATAGCAGAAACAATGGAAAAGGTCGGATTACAACCGCAAGCTAAGCAAAAAGTGAAACATTACTCTTTAGGTATGAAGCAGAAGTTAGCGATTGCCCAAGCAATTATGGAAGACCAACAAATACTCATATTAGACGAGCCATTCAATGCACTAGATGCTGAAAGTGTAAATAACATTCGTCATTTGTTATTATCTTTCAAAAGTGAAGGTCGTACAATTTTATTGACAAGCCATAATCAAGAAGACATAGATATTTTGTGTGACCGAGTTTTTCGCATCAATAAATACCAACTAGAGCCCGTTGCTTTAGTAAAGAATGAATTATGACATGTCATGAGGCTGACATCATGTGTCAGCCTTTAATCGTTTGAAGAAACTCCTCGACTTGTTCGCGTGTTTTTGCATTGGCGCTATGTAAGTGGGCGATTTTTTCGCCGTTTTGGAACACAAGCAAGCTCGGAATGCCCATAACGTTGTATGTTTCGGCGATGTCTGGCACATCGTCGCGATTGATGTCATACCATGTGAATTGCGGGTAAGCGGCAATGACTTCATCCATAAATTGATCCATTCGTACGCAATCTGGGCACCATGTTGTAAAAAATTTAACGACAACCGGCGTGCTGGAGGCGATCGCTTGTTTAAATTGTTGTGCGTCTTGTAGTCGTTCCATATGACACGTCCTTTCTTTTAATTTCGTCTTTTATTTTAGCACATGTTCTCGTTTTTTACGTATGAAAAAGCAAGGGGGGAAAAACGATGGATCGATTGGAAAAAGAACTGCAATCGTATGCGCGGGCAAAACATCAAAAGCACGATGCGTTCATGAAGGCGTTTGACGCATGGGGAAAAGAGATGGAGATGACGCTAAACAAACTTGAAAAAATAAACGAGGCGCTATTTCAACAGTTTCAAGCAAACATGAGCGATGCAGAAGCGTTTTTTGCGAAAAAAGAAAAGCAGTTCGCCCGCATGTTTCGGCAAGGAGGGGAATTTTTATAGGAGCGCCCATACCAAATTCATTTGTATGCATATGATGTAAGCGACAACGTTCAAGGAGGTGGAGTCTCATGGGCTTCGGATATTGCGGATATGGTTACGGTGGCTACGGCTACGGCGGCGGCGGATACGGTTCAACATTCGTGTTAATCGTCGTGTTGTTCATCTTGTTAATTATCGTTGGTGCAGCGTTCGTTCACTAAAAAGAGACGTTCCAAAGGGTCACGCCTTTGGAACGTTTTTTTTGTTTTTTCATATGCTGAAAAAGAAAAGTGAAGGAGGCGGGAGAAAGATGGATCAACATTTTTTTAAAAATATCGAAAAGAAAACGGGCGTCAATATGCAAGACATTTTTGCGCTTGCAAACTCGTTGCAACATGCGAATTTCAAAGATGAAAAAACGGTGCGCGGCATCGTGAAGCGCGTGGCGCAAATCGCTAATCGCAACGTGCCGAAAGAATTGGAAGATAAAATTGTTCAATCGATTATCAACAACGGAAAGCAAATGGACTTCAATACGATCGCAAACATGTTAAATAAAAAATAACGAAAAAGCGAAAAGTCTTAGACGAGGCTTTTCGCTTTTGTTTGAGAAGGAAGCAAGCGCGAGGCGTTTGCTTTTTTTAAACGGCGCATGGACGGGACGGAAATAAAGAGACTCTCTTTGGCGCGCGTGACGGCGACGTAAAGAAGGCGGCGTTCTTCTTCAAGCGGTGCGGCATCGCCGTTTCGGTACGCTTCGAGCGCATAGTCGTGCGGCAATAGTCCGTCCACTGCCCCGATGATATATACGATCGGAAACTCTAACCCTTTCGAACGATGAATCGTCATAAGTTGAATGCCGCCATCGCATGTCGTGTTGGCGTACGCTTTGGCGCGCGCGACGTGGGCAAGAAACGCGGGAATCGTTTTAAATTTGCGCGCGACAACTTTGACGTCGCGCACGTCATCGGATCCTTTTTCGATCGTATTTCCTTCGTTGCCGCGCTTTTTTAAAAAGTCGCCAAACCCCATTTCTTTTTCAATGAAATCGATCGCCTCAAGCGGCTTCATTTCTTTCACTTTCGCAAATAGCGGAACGATCGTGCGCAATTTTTGTTGTTGAAACGGTGCGATACGATCGAGTTTAGCGAGCGCCTCCACGAGCGAACAGTCTTGTAAAATCGAGATCGCTTTCAAGTCGTTCATGACCGTTTGCTTTAAAAACAACACCGTCGCCACATCGGCAAGCGCTTGTTCGTTGTTTGGATCGATGCTTAATTGAAGAAAGCTTAACAAATAGCGCACGATGCGACGGTTGTAAAATGATTCTCCGTCCGTCGTCACCGGGAGGCGAAGTTGGGCGAGCCGTTCAAAGACGGCGCGAGACGCGGCGTTCGTTCGGCATAAAATAGCGATATCGCTCGGTTTCGCACCTTGTTTCAATCGCTCTTGTATGTCGCATACGATCATCGTCGCTTCTTCTTCTTCGTCATACGGGAAGAAAAGTGTCGGCATATGTGCGCTATCCGTTTGGGCGTTCATTTGTTTTGGAATGCGCGTGCGACTTTTAGAAATCATGCTGTTGGCGAGCGCTACGATCGGATGGGGCGAACGATAATTTTCTGTCAACTTTACGATTTTTGTATGTGGAAAATCTTGTTGGAATTGATGAATAAACGATGAATCCGAGCCGCGAAACGCATAAATGGCTTGATCGTCATCGCCGACGGCGCATATATGGTGCGTATGTGACGCAAGCAGCTTCATCGTTTCGTATTGCACGCGGTTAATGTCTTGAAACTCATCGATGAGAAAATAATGAAACCGTTCGTGATATTGACAGAGCCGCTTTTCATCTGTCCGCAACATGTCATAACAGGCATATAACATATCATCAAAGTCAAATAAATCGTGTTGCCGTTTTTTTTCTTCATATTGCACGTACAACTGTACGATGCGCTCGTCCCATTCGGTTTCGATCGTGATGTCCGCAAGGGAAGTAAGCGTATTTTTCCAATATGACATGCGCTGCATCGCTTCATCGTACGGAAAATCGCGCTCATCGATGCCGAGTTCGCGCCCGATTTCTTTTATCATTCGCTCTTTTTGCCAATCGCGAATGAGCCGCTCATGCCGCCAGCGAAACGGATCGGCATGTTGCAACATGCGATAAAATAAGCTATGAAATGTGCCGATCGTCGGCAAGACATCCAAGTTGTATGCATGCAGTCGTTCCGCTAGTTCTTTTGCCGCTTTTGTCGTAAAGGTGACGATCATCATGTTTGAAGCTTTTATATGATGATTTGTAATCATTGACGCAGCCCGCGTCGTCAACGTGCGCGTTTTGCCGCTTCCTGCACCGGCGAGGACGAGAAGCGACCCTTCGACGTGGCGGACAGCTTCATATTGATCCGCATCGAGCGACACTCCGCATACGATCGTCTGTTTTTTTTCTTTCGCTTGAAACGGTTGGTGCGGTTGAATAGCAACCGCGCTTCCTCGTTGTCGTTCTTCTTTTATGCACGGATTCGAAACATGATAAAAGTGCGGGGCATGTTCAATCGCTAAATGCAAGCGAACGATTCCACCGCACATCGGGCACGTCCATTTATTGCGTAAACTTTGTTCGTAAACGAGCTCGTATTTTTCTCGTGGCAATGTATGAAGGTCAAACAACTTGCCGTTATATTGCGCTTTGTTCATCGTAAAAACTCCTCCATGTAACGTCAACGTCTATGTTAACAAAACATATAATAAGAGAAAAGGAGTTTTTCGTTAGATGGCGAATGATATAACAAAGGAGGCGATGAAGGTGCATATCCCGCCAATTCGTTCGAATCCATTCACTGTTCCGCGCGCAACAAGCGTACAACGCACAACGAATGAAAAAAAAGAAAGTTTTGCTGAAAAGAAAAAACGCCCGAAAGATCGGTCGTCTGAGAAAAAACGTTAATATGCCTGCACGTGCATTCCTTTTCCTTCTTGCCATTCGGCGTATAAAATGTCGCTGTAGTTTTCAAACCCCGCATGGCGAATATGTTTTTGAAGCCATCGTTCGTCCCACCCATTTTCCCGTATATTGTCCCAAATGACTTCTCCATCGATAATGACGGTGACGGGCAATGTCGCTTGAGATGCGGATATGTTGTGGTCTTGACGCGTCGGTTGTTCATACGGCGCTTTTTTCATGACGCTTACTGTGCCATCCGTTTCTAAAATGGCGTATTCGACTTCGCGAATCGAAAAGACGTTGCGAGCGCGCAACAAATGTTGGAGCTGATTTAAGTCGAGTTTCGTTTGTTTTAATGCGTCATATAAAATGTTTCCTTTTGAAATGACGATCACCGGTTTTCCTTCTAACAGTTCCCTCAGCTCTTTTTTCTTTTGTGTCACCATTTCTGTTGTGTAAATAAGCAGTCCCCAAATGGCGATCGCAAACAATATTTTAGAGAGCCCGACATTTGCATCGTATAGTCCGTTTCCGACAAGCTCGCCGAGAACGAGGGCGGAAATGAAGTCAAACGGTGTAATTTGGGTAATTTGTGTTCGTCCGAGTATTTTCGCCATCATAAATAAAGCGACATAACCGACAACTAACTCAAGTGCGATTTGTCCAAATTCGTTCATAACGATATCCTTTCGTATGTAGCTTCTTTCCTTAGTATGCCAAGTGAAAAAGAAAACATGCGACCGTTATGATCGCATGTTGATTGTTTTGACCATTGTCACATGTGGAATGCCCGCGTCAAGAAAGACGTCTGATACGGTTTCGTAGCCGAGTTGTTTGTAAAACGGTTCGGCGTGTGTTTGGGCGTTTAGCTTCACTTTCGTCACGTGCTGTTTCGCGTATTGTTCGATCGCTTCCATCATTTGTTTTCCGATGCCGCGTCCGCGATAAGAAGGAAGGACGCAAATGCGTTCAATTTTACCGACGCCGTCGATTGTACGAAAGCGACCTGCGGCGATCGGCTTGTCGTCGTCGTATAAAACGAAATGAACGGATTCGCGTTCGAATGCGTCAATTTCTTCTTCCTCTGACACGCCTTGTTCGTCGATAAAGACGGCGCGGCGAACGAGCAAGGCATCACGCCAAAGCGCTTCATCTTGTCCTTTATTTAGGCGCATCGTTTATTCCTTCCCGAGATGAAATGTTTCGTAAGCTGACCACGATCCATTTTCGAGTTGATAGAGAAGATGGAAGCGGTCAATTTGTTCTTCAAAAGAAACAGATTGCATGTTGAAACGTCCAAACACGTCCGAATATTCGTCGTTTGACAAATCGCGCGCGATTGTAATGTGCGGTACGAACGCGTAGTCCGTTTGTTCGACGAACGGCGGACGATGCAATTTTTCGTGGAGCTGAACGAGCGGCTCTGTTTTCTCCACTTTTAAATAAATGACGTTGTTGACCGGATAAAACGAACTGAATTTCGTGATGCGCATCGTAAACGGCTCCGTTTCGCGCGCGACGCGATGCAGTTGTTGGACGAGTTCAGCGAGCTTGTCCTCCTCCACATCAAACGCATATTTGAGCGTGATATGAGGCGGGATAAGCGCGTAATGCGTGTCGTATCGTTTGCGATACGAATTAGCGAAATCTTGTACTTTTTTCGATGGAAAAATCGCGATACCACATTTCATGCGATGTTTCCTCCTTTCGTCATTATATTTAT
>NZ_DAITON010000098.1:0-8776 GCF_036834105.1 Anoxybacillus sp.
TGCGGATAACGGTTCGCATGCTCGCGGTTTAAACCGACCGTCTCAAGCAATTCATATACGCGATTCATGCGCTCTTCTTTCGACTTCGCCAATCCGTGAATATCGATTCCTTCCGCAATAATGTCCGCAACCGTCATACGCGGGTTTAATGACGCATACGGGTCTTGGAAAATCATTTGCATTTTTCGCTTTAACTCTTTCGCTTCTTTCGCTGACTTTTTCCGATGCACACTTTTCCCGTTAAACAACACTTCGCCACCTGTTGCTTCATATAGCCCGATAATTGTACGGCCTGTCGTTGACTTTCCGCATCCCGATTCGCCAACAAGACCGAGCGTTTCACCTTTATAAATATCGAACGTCACATCGTCAACGGCCTTTACAACTTGACCCTTGCCGACTTTAAAGTATTGTTTTAAGTTTTTCACTTCGACAAGTTTGTTCATCGTCATTTCCCTCCTCGATCTTTCGTTAATGATTCGAACTTTTTCATTCGCTCACGAACGACTTTCGGAGGTTCGACTTTCGGTGCGTTCGGGTGAAGCAACCACGTCGCCGCATAGTGCGTGTCTGATACTTGGAACATTGGCGGCTCCATTTCATAGTCAATTTTTAACGCGTACGCATTACGAGGCGCGAACGCATCGCCTTTTGGCGGATTTAATAAGTCTGGTGGCGTTCCCGGAATGGAGTACAATTCTTCCTCTCCGTGTTCTAAGCTTGGCATCGACGCAAGCAGCCCCCACGTATACGGATGTTTCGGGTTGTAGAAAATTTCATCGACCGTTCCTTTTTCAACAATTTTTCCTGCATACATGACCGCCACACGATCCGCCACGTTAGCGACTACACCTAAATCATGGGTAATGAATATAATCGATGTGCCTGTCTTTTTTTGAATGTCTTTAATGAGCTCTAAAATTTGCGCCTGAATCGTCACGTCTAACGCTGTCGTCGGCTCATCGGCAATGAGCACTTTCGGATTGCATGCAAGCGCAATCGCAATAACGACACGTTGGCGCATACCGCCTGATAATTGATGCGGATATTGTTTAAAGCGAAGCGCTGGCTCTTTAATGCCGACAAGGTCAAGCAATTCAATGGCGCGCGCTTTCGCCTCCGCTTTTGTCATTTGTTGATGTTTTAACAATACTTCTGTAATTTGTTTTCCGATCGTCATCGTCGGGTTTAACGCTGTCATCGGATCTTGGAAAATCATCGAGATTTCCGCACCGCGCACACGTTGCATTTCTTTTTCCGATAGTTTCGTCAAATCGCGACCTTCTAATAAAATTTGACCTTGCTTAATGCGTGCTGGCGGCATTGGAAGTAGACGCATGAGCGCTTTAGACGTCACCGATTTTCCTGATCCTGACTCCCCAACGATCGCCAACGTCTCTCCTTTGTGCAAATCAAACGATACACCTCGTACAGCTTGTACTTCTCCACCGTACACATCAAATGAAATGTGCAAATCTTTTACTTCGAGCACTTTTTCCATTGTTCCACCTCCTCTATTTGCGCATTTTTGGATCAAGCGCATCGCGCAATCCGTCTGCTAATAAGTTAAAGCTTAAAATGAGCAAGCTAATGACAAACGCTGGAATCATCATTAAATGCGGGAACGTTTGGATCGACTTATAACCGTCATTTACAAGGGAACCGAGCGACGCTTCTGGTGGACGAATACCAAGTCCAATAAAGCTTAAAAACGCTTCTGTGAAAATGGCGCTCGGAATGGTAAACATCGTCGTAATAATAATTGGACCAACGACGTTCGGAAGCAAATGTTTGCCGATAATGCGTGCATCTGACGCCCCGAGCGTACGTGCTGCTAGTACGTATTCCATATTTTTTAACTTTAAAATTTGTCCACGCACAATGCGCGCCATCGTCACCCAACCGGTAATAACCATCGCCATCGTTATTGAAATAATTCCCGGCTCAAATACGAGAATAAATAAAATAACGACAATTAAGTTCGGAATACCGACTAATACTTCAATAATGCGCTGCATCACATTGTCGACGCGTCCGCCGTAAAAACCGGACACACCACCGTAAATAATTCCAATTAACAAGTCAATGGTTGCAGCTAACACCCCGATATATAACGAAATACGGGCACCATACCACGTACGCGTCCATAAATCGCGACCGAGGTCATCGGTTCCAAACCAATAGTACTCTTTTACACCACGTTTTTCATATACATTAATACCATTCATATCTTTTCCGTTAAACGGAAGCCAATCAATATGTTCTAACACCGGGATACGCGGTGGTAATTTCGCATGGCTTAAATTTTGTTGTTTGTACGTACGATCGCTCATGATCGGTGCAAAAATAGCCATCAACGTAATGGCAATAATCATGATTAGTCCGAAAACAGCACCTTTATTTTTTCTTAATCGAAGCCAAGCGTCTTGTAAAAACGTTAAGCTTGGACGATTAATTTTTTCCATATCACCTTGACGTTCTGTCGCTAGCTCAAACAACTCAGGAGATAGTTGCTTTTCTGTCATTATTTTTTCCCTCCCGCCAAACGAATTCGCGGATCAATTAAGCCGTAAAGCACGTCCACAATAAAAATAACAAAAATAAATAACGCACTATAGAAAATAGTTGTTCCCATAATGACCGGATAGTCATTTAAGTTAATGGAACGAACGAACTGTTCCCCTAAACCAGGGACAGCGAAAATTTGCTCAATGACAAGTGTTCCTGTCATTAAGTTAACAGCCATCGGACCAAGAATTGTAATAATCGGAATCATTGCATTTCGCAATCCGTGTTTAAAAATGACGCCAAAGCCGCTAATTCCTTTTGCACGCGCTGTTAAAATATAGTCCGAACCGAGCACTTCTAACATTTCTGTACGCATAAAGCGCGCGATGCTCGCGATAACGAATACGGATAACGCTAGCGTTGGCATGATCGTGTACTCAAAACCATCCCAAAACGCAACAGGAAGTAATTTTAATTTTACACCGATGTAATATTGCAACAATCCACCGAATACAAATGATGGAATGGAAATACCTAAAACAGCTAACACCGTTGCTCCATAGTCAACCGCTGTATTATGACGAACAGCAGCGATCACACCGAGCAAAATACCAACAATTGTCCCGAATACGAGCGCTTGAAAACCGAGTTGTGCCGATGGCCCAATGCGATCACCAATAAGCTGTGTGACTGGGCGGTTATCATATTGGAAGGAAACTCCTAAATCACCTTTTACTAAATTGCCTAAGTAACGAACGTATTGCACAGGAACTGGATCATTTAAACCATACTTTTCTAAAATGATTTTTTGTTGTTCTGGTGATAGCTTCTCTTGATTTTGGAGGGGGGAACCTGGGAGAAGCTTCATTAAAAAGAACGTGGCTGTTGCAATAATAAATAGCGTAATAATCATATAAATAAGACGTTGCAACGTATATCGTGCCATATCGCACACCTCCTTACAAAATTAAAAACTTTTTGAAATTTTACTGATTAGCAGGCAAAAGGAGAGTATATGCTTTCGCACATATACTCTCCTTTCTTTTTCGATTACTCGATATAAGCCCACTTATAGCTATTGTCTGGACCAAATGGATGATCAACGATACCTTTCACGTATTCACGCTCTAAGTACGCTGCACCACGTTGGTACATTGGCGCGATAACTGCCTCATCTAACAAGATTTTCTCAGCTTTTACCATCGCATCCCAACGAGCTTGCAAGTCAGAAAGAAGCGTTGTTTTCGCATCTTTTACAAGTTTGTCGTACTCCGCATTTGACCAACCTGTTTGGTTGTGAGCACCGTTTGTGACAAACATATCGATGAATGTCATTGGGTCTTGATAGTCTGGACCCCAACCTGCAAATGAAAGCTCATATTGCATTTTGCTTTCAAGATCAAGTTTTTGTTTAAATGGTTGTTGTTTAATGTTAATTGTTAAGCCTGGTAAGTTTGTCTCAAGTTGCTCTTTCAAAAATTCACCGATTTTCTTCGCACTTTCAGAGTCGTAGTTTAACAATTCAAGCGTAACTTTGTCTTTGCCAAGCTCTTTTTTCGCTTGTTCCCAATATTTTTTCGCTTCTTCAGCGTTGAATTTCACTAAGTCGCCATTTTCTTCACGGAAGTCTTTTCCGTTCGGACCTGTAACGAATCCTTGTGGAACGAAGTAGTTCGCTGCTTTAGAACCGTTGTTTAAAATCGTCGCAACCATCGCTTCTTTATCGAAGCCCATCGCAATCGCTTTGCGAGCATTTACGTTTTTCAACACTTCATTCTTTTGGTTCATACGAATGAAGAATAATACTGGTTCAGATTTTGTTTTAAAGTTTTTGTCGCTGCTATATTTGTCAACAAACTCTGCACTTAAACCGACGCGGTCTGCTTTGTTTGTTTCATACAAGTTTACACCTGTCGCTACATCTTTTACGATGTTAAAGTTAATTGTTTCAAGTTTAACTGTTTGTGCATCCCAATATTGTTCGTTTTTCTTTAATTGGAAGCTTTGTTCATGTTTCCACTCGCTTAATACGAACGGACCGTTGTAAATGGTTGTGTTTGCTTCAAGACCGTATTTGTCCCCTTGCTCTTTCACATACTTTTCGTTTTGTGGATAGAACGTTGGGAACGCTAATAAGCTTAAGAAGTATGGAATTGGGTTTTTCAATTCAACTTGTAACGTTTTGTCGTCAATTGCTTTCACGCCTAATTGGTCAACAGGCACTTTTCCTGTGTTTACTTCTTCAGCGTTTTTAATGTCGTACATAATGTACGCATACTCAGCACCTGTGTTTGGATCAAGCGCTTTTCTCCATGCAAATACGAAATCGTTTGCCGTTACAGGCTCGCCGTTTGACCATTTTGCATCGCGAAGTTTGAATGTGTACACTTTTCCATCTTCGCTTACTTCATAGCTTTCAGCCATTCCTGGCGTTGGTTCGTTGTTTTGGTCTAAGCGATATAACCCTTCAAATACGTTGTTCATGACGCGGAACGATACGCTGTCAGTCGCTAACGTAGAGTCTAGTGAAGGAATTTCAGAAGTTTCTAACAAGTTCAATACTTGCTCTTTTGCTGGCTCTTCTTGAGCTGGTTGTTTACCTTCATCAGAAGGCTTCGCTTCTTCTTTGCTGCCACATGCCGCTAAAAACGTCGACAGCGCAAGAAGAAGAGCGAAAAAGATGGATAACTTTTTCTTCATGCGAGTTTCCCCCTCATCTTTTATTTTTAGATTTTATTTCCATCTTCTGATTTATCAGAAGATTTGAAACACAAGGACATTATATAACGAATTAATATATTTGAAAAGATTTTTTAAAAACTTTTTTTAAATTTTCTAACATTTTAACTAAGTGTAAGGTTTTTTAACATATGTGATAAAATCAGCTTGATGACTATTTTATTTGTTTTTTATTCGTTTGTAAATAGAAAATTTACACTTTTTTTAGTATAATACTTCACAGCGATTAAGCGCGAAAGGTGGATGAATGGTGAAAAAAGCAGTCGTGACAAGCTTTCTCGTATTTTTCATTGCGCTAACGGTTGCACTTTTTTCAAGCGATTGGTGGCTCACATTTATTAATATTTCTTTTTACATCGCCCAACCTCTTGTTATTATTGGCGGATTTCGTTTCATATATGAAAAAGGTTTTTTCGATATGACGATTTCTAGTTTTAAACGGTTGTTTCGCCCCCCTGTTGAAATGGATGATGCCGATGAACAAGACGACAATCAAGGGAGAACAAAGTGGGGAGCACCGTTTTTCTTCGCTGGTTTAATCATTACATTACTCACGCTCATTTTGTCGTACGTTCGTTGACAAGGAAAAGCAAACGTCATATAATGTTTTAAAAAACTGATGCGATGACAAAGAATAGTACATATAACGAGGCGTTCAGAGAGCTTGTGGACGGTGCGAACAAGCCGCTAGTTATATGGAATGGGCTTTCGAGCATTCAAGCTGAAACGAGAGTAGGTTTGGACGGTTGCCTTCCGTTACAAAGGCGCCATGCGTAACGCATGGGCAAAGTGATTGTCGTCATGACAATAACTAGGGTGGCACCACGGTTCTATCGTCCCTAAAGATGATAGGACTTTTTTTATTGTCAAAAAATGAAAAGGAGTGATTCGATGAAGACCATTTTTTCAGGTATTCAACCAAGCGGCGTCATTACGCTCGGCAACTATATCGGAGCGATGAAACAGTTTGTTGAACTGCAACACGACTACAACTGCTACTTTTGCATCGTCGATCAACATGCGATTACCGTTCCGCAAGATCGGCTAGCGCTTCGGAAAAACATTCGCAGTTTAGCTGCATTTTATTTAGCGGTCGGCATTGATCCGAACAAATCGACGTTATTTATTCAGTCAGAAGTGCCTGCGCATGCGCAAGCGGGCTGGATTTTGCAATGCATCGCCTACATTGGCGAATTAGAGCGGATGACGCAATTTAAAGATAAATCAGCCGGAAAAGAGGCAGTAAGCGCCGGATTGTTAACGTATCCGCCGCTTATGGCAGCCGACATTTTACTTTACTCGACAGACATCGTTCCTGTCGGTGAAGATCAAAAACAACATATTGAGTTGACACGCGATTTAGCGGAGCGATTTAATAAACGGTACGGGGACATTTTCACGATCCCAGAAGCGCGAATCGGGGCACGCATTATGTCGCTCACTGATCCGACGAAAAAAATGAGTAAATCCGATCCGAACCAAAAATCGTACATTACGTTACTTGATGATGCGAAAACGATCGAGAAAAAAGTAAAAAGTGCTGTCACCGATTCAGAAGGCGTCATTCGTTACGATAAGGAAAATAAACCAGGCGTATCGAACTTATTAACGATTTACTCTATTTTAGCGGACGAACCGATCGAGCAATTAGAAGAACGATACGCTGGAAAAGGGTACGGGGAGTTTAAAGCCGATGTCGCTCAAGTCATTATTGACGCCCTAACGCCAATTCAAGAAAAATATTACGAGCTCATGGAAAGCACGAAATTAGACGATATTTTAGACGAAGGTGCCGAAAAAGCAAATCGCGTCGCAAGTAAAATGTTAAAGAAAATGGAAAATGCCATTGGTTTAGGAAGAAAAAGAAAATAAAAACTCAGCTCCACGCGAGCTGAGTTTTTAATTGACTTTCGGTTCTTGTTCCATTTCCCATAGTTTTTCAAAAAACGGCTGCCCTTTTACGAGCCGCTCGCATAAATGAGCGTGCCGTTCGGACCAACCGTATTTCGCTTCTTCGTACAAGCCGTTCCACGCTTCTTCAAACGACATTTGTTGAATGTATGCGTACTTTTCTGGCGCCCATTCCGTATACCAATAGCGCACTTCAGCGGCATTTTTCGTTCCATACAGCTGGTCGAGCGCCATAAATAATGGCTGCTTCAATTGCCGCTCTTTTCGGGTCAATCCGCTCATAAGCGCCGGATGCGGCGATAAAATGTGATACTCCCTTTCGCTTTGTTCAAACGAATATAGGCGCACATCTTGCTCTTTCACCATGTCGTATACGAGTTGTTCTTGACGCGGAATGAGTCGGCTTTTGCGAATCGGAATATGATAGCCAATCGTATCAATTGCAATAATGCCATAACCATCTGTAGCGATAAAACAATATTCAAGCTGAATGCGTTCATGATTTTTACGTACATACGCTTTTTGATGCACATCTTCAAGCAGCGCCTTCGGAATTTCCGATAAACTATTTTCTAAGTAATAAAACAGTTGTGGGCTCACTTTTAATACTGGCACTTGATCCAACAACTCAATCGCATCATCTTTTCTCCACTCGTAAAAGTGGCAAACGTTATATCCGTTTTCTTCCCCTTCAAACCAATTCACCCAAACATCGTGAAGATATAACATGCATAACCCCTCACTTCGAACGATTTGTTCACAGTATGGTCAGAGGCTGCTCATTTTATTCCATTTCACCCTAAAATTAACCATCATCTTGTGAAGGAAAAAAAATACTTAACCACGTAATGAACAATCCAATGGGGAGAAAATAACACTCCACTTTTGTGCTAATAAACATGACGTATTCTTTCCAATCTGAGCGTGAAGCGATGATGTTTAAATATGCAATCATCGTCGTTCCACCGACGACCGACATGCCAAACCCAAGCAAATAAAAAAAGAAACGCATATATAAGTCCCCCTTGTCCACTACTATATGTATGAACAATAGGACGAACGATGCGTTACAACAAAAAAATTTCTTCTGCCGGCATAGCAAATAGCTCAATCATCGTCTTTTTTGTCAACGCCCGCTTCACAATGTCGTACCCGACCGCATAGCCAAGCATGCGTGGATAAAATGTTGAACCGTATAAAAGCGCACGGTAACGGGCATCATCAGGGCGAAGCGACATGTTCGGAACGATCCATTTTTTCGTAAACTGCTTGAGTTGCTCTTCTGTGTAATATGTCGTCCATTTGGCGACATATTCGCTCCCAAGCCGTTCGTATACCGCATGTTCGGCCAATACTTCCATCACGATGCGGTCAATGAGCGTATATTCTCGTTCATCTTTCGGATCAACGTGTAGGCGACAAACGTGATGATATTCATGAATGAGGAGGGCATAAATATGTTCGTTGGACAGATAAGGAAGTAAAAATAAAAATAGCTGATCGCGAAAAGCGACGCCTGATTTTCCACCAAACTCATGTTGAAGTGCACGGTTCGTTGCATCCGCAGGGAAAATATAAATCGGCACATCTGGGCCGTTCCACTCTTTTTTTAGCTCCG